>JBEBJW010000760.1:0-4291 GCA_040079715.1 Myxococcota bacterium
GAACCAGGTGCCGCCCTCGAGCGGGTACAGCGCGAGCGCCGCGGCCCGCCCGCCCGACGCCGCGGTCAACACGTCGACCAGGGCGGTCAGATCGGCCCGGACCGGGTCCGACGCCAGCGCCGCCGCGACGTGGTGCGCGGCGTGCGCCAGATCGCCGTCCGCGATCGCGGCCCGGGCGACGGCGGCGTCCATCTCCGGGCTCATCGGTCGGTCGTGGTCGCAGTCGGCCATCGCGGGCCCCCCGGGCGGCATCGTATCGCACCCCGCGGGATCGATGCGCCGGGCGGCGGGCGGGCTCAGCCCGACGCGAGCCGGAGCGCGCCGGGGTGGATCTCCGGCTTGTACAGCGACCGTCCGAGCAGCAGCCGGGCGCACTCCTGGACCCCCTCCGGGATCGAGGGGTGCGGGTGGAAGCAGTGGACGAGGTCCTCGACCGTGCCGCCGCGGTCGATCAGCAGCGCGACGCCCTGGATCGTGCTCGACGCCTGCGGCCCGACGACCCGGATCCCGATCAGCCGGCCGTCCGGGCGGGCGAGCAGCTTGACGAACCCGCGGGTGGCGCGCATCGCGACGTTCCGGGCGACGAGCGCGTTGTGGACGACCGCGACCCGGTACGGCACGCCGGCGGCCTTGGCCTGCTGCTCGTTCATCCCGACCGACGCGACCTCGGGTGCCAGGAACAGGATCGACGACAGGGCGCCGTACGACAGCGGCTTCGGGTCGAGCCCGAACATCCGCTCGACCGCGTGGCGCCCCTCGAGCTCGGCGACGTTCGCGACGGCGATGTCCGCCGTGGTGTCGCCGGCGCCGTAGATGTGGGGGACCGAGGTGCGCGTGTCCTCGGCGACGATCACCCCGCCGGGGGTGAGCTGCACGCCGGCCTCGGCGAGCCCGAGGTCGTCGGTGTTCGGGACCCGCCCGACCGACAGCAGCACGTGCGACGCCTCGAGCACGGTGGGGCCGGACGGGCCGATCAGGTTGACGGTGACGCCGTCGGCGCGGGGGGACAGCGACGCGAGCCTCGTGTGGTGGTGCAGGGTGAGGCCCATCTCGCGGAACGAGGCCTCGATGACCTCCGACACGTCTTCGTCCTCGAACGGCAGGATCCGCGCCTCGCGGTCGAGCAGGTGGACCTTCGTCCGCCCGAACCGCGAGAAGATCGTGGCGTACTCGCACCCGACGACGCCGGCGCCGATCACCACCAGCGACTCCGGGAACTCCGGCAGGGCCTCGAGGTGGTCGCTGGTCAGCACCCGGACGCCGTCGGCGACGATCCCGGGCAGCGCGCGGGGGCGCGAGCCGGTGGCGACGAGGAAGAACGACGCGGTGACGTCGGCGGTGGACCCGTCGGCTGCGGTGATCCGGACCACGGTGGGCGACACGAACCGACCGGTGCCGGCGCGGACCGCGAGCTTGCCGGGCCCGTGGACCGCGAGCCCGGCGAACTCCCGCTCGAACAGCTGGCGGCGCTCGCCCTCGGCGGCGCGGACGGTGGCGGTGACGGCGGCGTACGACAGGGTGACGTTCTCGGCGCGGTACCCGCGGTCGACCCGGCAGGCGGTGGCGTAGTCCTTCGCGAGCTCCCACAGGGTCTTCGACGACAGCGCGCCGTTGTGGATCCCGGCCCCGCCGAGCTTGTCGCGCTCGATGACCAGCACGCTCCGCCCGAGGTCGTGGGCCCGGATCGCGGCGGCGATCCCTGCGGGGCCGGCCCCGAGCACCACCAGGTCGAACTGCTCCACGTCGCCTCCGACCCGGAGCCTATCACCGGCGCCTCCCCCGCCCCGACGGGAACCGGCGCGTTGTTTTTCGAGGGTGGTGTCGATCCGGCGGACGGTCGGGCGTCACCTCGGCGGACGACGAACGAACCCGTCCGACCGGAGACTCCCATGACCAAGTTCCTCGTGATCTACCGCGCCCCCCGCGCCGCCCGGCAGGCGATGATGGCCGAGTCCACCCCCGAGCAGGCCAAGGCGGGGATGGACGCGTGGATGGGGTGGGCGACCCGCACCGGCAGCGCGCTGGTCGACCTCGGCGCGCCGCTCGGGGCCGGGACCGCGCTCGGGGGCGCCGGCGCCGCCGACGACTTCGGCGGCTACTCGGTGGTCCAGGCGAAGGACCTCGACGCGGCGAAGGCGCTGTTCGTCGACCACCCGCACCACCGGATGCCCGGCGGCTCGATCGTGCTGTTCGAGTGCGTGAAGATGTAGCGTCCGGGCACCCCGCCCCGCGCGGACGCTCGCCGTTCGCTGCGCCAGCCGGACCGGAGGGCGCGAGCGGAGCGAGCGGGCCGAGCGGAGCGAGGTCGGAGCGCGGAGCGCGACCCCGTAGGGAGGGCGACGGCGCGCAGCGCCGGGGCGCCCAGCTCCCGTGCGCTCACTGGATGTCGAGCTTCCCCGTCACCGGGACGGCGAGGAGCGCGGCCCCGGGATCGAGGTACTCACCGGCGCTCACGTTGTCGTGGCCGCACGACAGGCTGTACGTCTCGACGCCGGTGCTGGTGACGATCGACTGCACGCCCAACGTGGCCGCCGACGGGCCGAGCTCTCCGGTGAAGCCGGGGGCCGCGTTGCCGACCAGGGTGGTGGAGGCGTCGAGCTGCGCGCCGTCCTCGAGCAGGACGCACCGCACGTAGTCGGCGGCGCCGAAGTTGACGGCGGTGGCCTTGGCGGACAGCGCATAGTTGCCAGCGGGCAGGACCGTCGCGACGGCCTCGGTGTTGCTGCCGTCGGTCGCCAGCACGGTCGCCGCGCTGCTGGTGGTGAGCTCGGCGGAGGTCGACGGGACGGTGATCAGCGACGCGGCCGGGTCGACGTAGATCCCCTGGGTCGCGAAGTCGTGCACGACCCCGAGCGACAGCGTGGCCTTGACCGGCCCGAACGCGTGCAGGCCGAGCATCTCGACCGTCGCGGCGGACGGGCCCCGCTCGCCGGTGGGACCGGAGGCGCCCACCCCGATCAGGGTCGCCGACGCGTCGAGGATCGCCCCGCCGGTCTCGAGGGTGCCACGAACGTAGTCGTTGTCGGCGAAGCTCACCGGAGTCGCCTTGCCGAAGATCGCGACCTGGACGTTCTTCCGCTTCAACGAGGCGACGGTGGTCGAGCCGAAGGTCGACACGTTCACCGCGCCCCCGTTCACCGCGCTCTGCGCGCCGGCGGACTTGAACATCCGCAGCGAGGCGCCCGGATCGAGGTACACCCCGGTCTGGAACCCGTCGTGCAGGCACTGCATCTCGATCGTGGTGTTCGCCACCAGCGGCACCACCGCCTGCACGACGAGGGTGGCCGCCGACGGGCCGAGCTCTCCGGTGAAGCCGGGGGACGCGTTCCCGACGAGGGTGGCCGACGCGTCGACCTGGACCCCGCCGGCGAGGAGCACGCACCGCGCGTAGTCGGCGTCGCCGAAGTTCACCGCGGTGGCCTTGCCGGTGACCACCCAGTTGCCCGCGCCCGCGACCGCGCTCAGCACTGGCGTCGCCACCTGGTCGGCCAGGGGGATCGACGCGCCGGTGGACCGGAGGATCGCGCCGATCTTCGGCGCCTTCATCATCAGGTCGGCGTCGGAGGCGTCGAAATTGGCCTCGTCGGCCACGTCACACCCGGCGACCAACGCGACGATCACGAAAGACAGACGATTCATGGCCTTCTCCTTCCGAGAGCGGCGAGCGACGCTGTGTCGCGCCGGCCTCTGGATTGGAAGTACCGCTGGGCCCGGGACCGAGGAGTGCGCAGTTGTACCAGGCGGTACCAGCGCCCCTCCCTGCGCTTCCGAATCCGGCGCGCCTCGGCCAGCGGGGCCGATCCGGCGCCTCGATGTGCGGTTCGCGGCCTCGGCCCACAGACACCCCGGCGACGGTCGGATGTCACTCCGGCAGCCTCCTCTCGCGCTCGGGCTCGTTCGGGGCAGACGCAGACAGGCCCCCACCGGTGCCACGTTCCGGTGAGGGCCTGTGATGCCGACGGGCGCTGGCTACTTACTTGAAGTGCACCAGCAGACCCGCCGTCGCCTGGATCGCGCCGGGCGCCTCGGTCGGCAGGCGCTCGTCCATCCACCCGATGTACCGCCCCTCGAAGTCGAGGGCGGCGCTGCGCCCGAGCGCGAGCTCGAGCCCGAGGCCGGCGTGCAGGCCGACCTGACCGTCGACGGTGCGCGCCCCGACGCCGCTGATCGGGTCGGCGAAGCTGGCGGCGTTCCAGGTGGCGCCGCCGAGGACGTACGGGCTCACCCGGGCCCACGGGAACGCGAACAGCTCGACGCTGCCGTCCACCTGGGTCTGCGAGCGGACATCGCC
>JBEBJW010000761.1:0-4286 GCA_040079715.1 Myxococcota bacterium
CGGCCCGCTCACCGGAGCGCGGTGATCTCGTACCCGGCCGGGCCGGTCGCGGTCTCGACCTCGATCGTGTCGCCGACCTCCTTGCCGAGCAGCCCACGCCCGAGCGGGGCCTCGGGGGTCACCGCGACCACCTCCACCCCGTCGACCACCAGCCGGCGGCCGCCCTCGCGGGGGACGAGCAGCGCCACGATCGGCCCGTCGTCGCCGTCGAGCCCGACGACCGCGCACAGGCCGACCGTCGCCCCGACCGGCGGGATCTCGCCCTCGAGGAACCCGAGCAGCCCGCGGAGCGCGCCGACCCGCTCGGCCTGCCCGCGGGCGAGGTACGACGCCTCGAGGCTCCGGGTGTCGTACTGGTTCTCGGCCTTGGACTGCTCGCCGGTCGCCTCGTCCGACGCCATCTTCGCGACCGCGAGCTGCGCGTCGAGCTCGGTCCGCAGCCGGTCGACCAGCGCGGCGATCACCGCCTGGCGGGTCGGGATCCCGGCGCCCGGTCGAGCGGGCGTGGACGGGCTCACCGGACCGCCCGGATCGCGGCGGACCACGCGGGGAACTCGGCGGCGAGGCGAACGGGGTCCGCCAGCTCGAACCGGGCGAACTCGAACGGCGGGGCGACGGTGCACCCGACGAGGGAATACCGGGCGCCGACCGGGGTCGCCGCCTGCCAGGTGTCGGCCGGGACGACGGCGTGGAACGTGCCGGCGCCGAGGGTCACGGTCCGCAGCCCGTCCGCGTCGAGCTGGTGCAGCGCGAGCGGGTCCCCGCCGTAGTGGTGCCAGGTCTCGTCGGCGTCGCGGACCCGGTGCCAGGCGGAGACCTGCCCGGCGCGCAGCAGGTACACGATCGTGGTGCACCGCTGGGTCCGGGACGTCTCGCGGTAGTACCCGCCCTCGGGGTGCGGCTCGAGCCCGAGATCCCGGATCCACCGCTCGACCTCGTCGTCCACGCCGCCTCCGCCGGCCTCGGGTATCGCGGCGGACCCGCGGTCGCTCGCCGCCGGCCTGCGCCAGGGGGACGGAGGGGCACGACAGCGCGCCGAGCGCAGCGAGGCCGAGCGACAGCGAGCCCGGAGGAGACCGACGGCGCGCAGCGCCGGGGCGCCGATTCCTTCCGGCCCCACCGTCCGGCAACGTTCGGAGCTGGGAGGGGACCGGAGCGAAGTTGCTACCTCGGTCCGGTTCGCCGTTGGGCCACCGAGGGACGCAGGGCCCGGGGCAAGGGCAAGGGCAAGGGCAAGGGCACTGGGAGCTACGGCGCGACCAGCCACTGGTCGACGGTGGGGAGCCAGGTGTCCCAGGTGGCCACCGCGACCACCACCAGCAACACCGCCAGCACGAACCCGGCGGCGAGTGGGAGCTGCGGGCGGATCGCCGGCGGCGCCTCCTTGGTGCGCGACGCCTCGAGCACCCCCGGATCGACCACCGTGAGCGCCTCTTCGGCCGACAGGTGACCGTCGCGGTACAGGAACGCCACCAGCCGCTCGGCCGGCGAGCCGGCGTCGATCCCGAGCCGGATCCGCTCCGACTCGAGCGCGTCGTGCAGCTCTCCGGCGGACGCGAACCGCTTCTGCGGGTCCAGCGCGAGGCACTTGTGCACCAGGCGCGAGATCCGCCGGGGAACCGCGGGGTTGACCCGGCGGAGGGGCGGGATGTCGCCCTGGATGATCTGCTGGGAGATCACCTCGGGCGGCGCCTTCTTGAACAGCGGGCGGCCGGCGAGGCACCGGTACAGGGTGGCGCCGAGGCTGTACACGTCGCTGCGGGGATCGGCCTCCATCCCCCGCAACACCTCGGGCGCCATGAACGTGGGCGTGCCGACGACCATCCCGGTGGCGGTCAGCGCCTCCACGTCGGTCGCGCGGGCGATCCCGAAGTCGAGCAGCTTGACCTCGCCCCGGCGCGACACCATCACGTTCGCCGGCTTCACGTCGCGGTGCACCACCCCGTTGCGGTGGGCGTGGTCGAGCGCGTCCGCCACCGAGGTGGCGATGATCAGCGCGATGTCCGGCGGGAGGGCGCCGTGCTTGAGCAGGGCCCGGAGATCGTGCCCGTCGACGTACTCGAGCGCCATCCAGTACGCGCCGCGGTAGGTCACGATGTCGTACACCGCGCACACGCCCTGGTGGTGCAGCCGCGCGAGCAGCTTGCCCTCGCGCAGGAACCGCTGGACCGCGTCTTCCTGGCCCTCCTCGCTGTCGCCGTCGTCCCGCTCGGGCAACACCCGCTTCAGGGCGGTCTGCCGATCCAGCAGGGTGTTCGTCGCGAGGACGACCTCGCCCATCCCGCCGCGGGCCAGCTGGCGCTCGATCTCGTACGGGCCGATCTTCTTGGGCAGTGCACGTTTGGGAGGAGACACGCGCATCCTACAGGGCGGAGCTGCCAGGGCAGCCGTTCGGGCGGTCGAGCGAGGACCAGGAGCGGAGACGTACGGTGTACCGGAGCGTCACGTCGGACCGTGGGCCCGGGAGCACCCTACCCCGGAGACCCTATCACAGGGACCCTCACCCCGCGAAGCCCCGACCGCGCGATCACGGGACCGTCACGTCCCCACGCTCGGATCGACGGGATCGGAAGCTCCCGACCGACGCGGCGCCGGCGACCGTGCGCTCGACCACCCAGGTGACGTAGACGTCGCCGATCTCGACATCGCGGGGGTATACCCAGAACCACGCCGCCCCGTCCTCCCGGGTCAGGGCGTGGACCGACACCACCTCGGGATCCATCGCCTCGGGCAACGCCCCGAGCACCCACCGGACCTCGTCGGCGGTCGCCTCGCGCGGCTTGTCGGGCATCCGGCGCTCCCCCTCCCGCACGACCTAACACTCCGCCGCAGGTCCCGGACCGGCGAGGTTCGGCGCCGGGGTCACTTTACGGCGCGCGGGTGCCGGGGCACGATGCCCGGATGCAGAAGCACCGGTTCTTGTTCGTGTCGATCGACTCGTACGTGGGCGACATCGCATGGCAGGTGTCGAAGGAGGGCCACGAGGTCCGGTACTGGGTCGAGCGGCCCGAGTGCCGCGACATCGCGAGCGGGTTCGTCGAGCACTCGGTCGACTACGAGGCCGACGTCGCCTGGGCCGACGTGATCGTGTTCGACGACACCCTCGGGCAGGGGGCGAAGGCGCACGCGCTCCGGCAGGCCGGCAAGCACGTGATCGGCGGCACCGCGTACACCGACCGGCTGGAGGACGACCGGTCGTTCGGCCAGGACGAGCTGCGGAAGGCCGGGGTCGAGATCCTGCCGTTCTGGGACTTCACCCGGTTCGACGACGCGATCGCCCACATCCGGGCGAAGCCCGACCGGTACGTGCTCAAGCCGTGCGGCGAGGCGGCGAACACCAAGCGCTGGCTGTTCGTCGGCGACGACGAGGACGGCAGCGACGTGATCCGGATGCTCGAGGCCCACGACCGGTCCCTCCGGTCCGGGATGCCCGGGATCGAGCAGTTCCAGCTCCAGAAGCGCGCCGCGGGGGTCGAGGTCGCGATCGGCGCGTTCTTCGACGGGCGGGAGTTCGTCGAGCCGATCAACTTCAACTTCGAGCACAAGCGGCTGTTCCCGAACAACCTCGGCCCGTCGACCGGCGAGATGGGCACCTCGATGTTCTGGGGCGCCCGGAACCGGCTGTTCCGGCACACCCTCCAGAAGATGGGGTCGAAGCTCCGCGACGAGCACTACGTCGGGTACATCGACCTGAACTGCATCGTGAACCGGGAGGGCGTGTGGCCGCTCGAGTTCACCAGCCGGTTCGGCTACCCGACGATCTTCATCCAGCAGGAGGCGATGCTGACCCCGATCGGCGAGTTCTTCGCCGGGCTCGCCGCGGGCAAGCCGCCGAAGCTCCGGGTGCGGAGCGGGTTCCAGGTCGGGGTGCGGGTGGTGGTGCCGCCGTACCCGTTCGACGACCCGCGGACGTTCGCCTCGATGTCGCGCGACTCGGTGATCGTGTTCAAGCGCGGCACGCCGGAGGAGGTCCACATCGAGGAGGTCCGCCGGGTGAACGACCAGTGGCTGGTGGCCGGCGCCCACGGGGTGGTCCTGTGCGTGGTCGGCACCGGCCCGACGATGCGCCAGGCGAAGGCGGGGGCGTACGCCCGGCTGAAGAACATCGTGATCCCGGGGATGTACTACCGCGACGACATCAGCGACCGGTGGCAGGACGACGGCGACCGGCTCCAGACCTGGGGCTGGCTCCGGGAGGACTAGGCTCCCCAGCCCGTGCCCGTGCCCCCGATTGGCGCAGCGAACGCGGCATCTGCTGCCGCAGGACTCGGGTGGGCGGCGGGGAC
>JBEBJW010000762.1:0-4283 GCA_040079715.1 Myxococcota bacterium
CCCCGGCCCGTCGAACCCGACCCCCCCTACCGCCCTGCCCGCGCTGCGCAGCTCGGCCATCACCAACGCCGGCTCCCAGTCCGCGTACCCGTCGAACACCACCACCCACACCCTGTCGGACATCGTCGACCTCCGAACAACGAACTACGGTCGGGCGCTGTCAGCCCCCTGTCAGGGATCTCGATGCGTCGCCTCGCACGCCTGCACGCGATCGTGGAGCACCTCCGGTCCCGCCGGGCGCCGGTCACCGTCGCCGCCGGGGCGGCGGTGAACGCGGCAGGTTCGATCGTCGATCCGGCGACCGGGGCGGTGGTGGCTGGTGGGGCGCCGCTCGGGGGGGCGATCGACGCCGGTTGGCGCGGCCAGACCACCCTGATCGCGGTCGTGACCGACGCCCCGCTCGACCGCGATCGGTGCACGGTGATCGCCCGGATGGCGAGCGCGGGGCTCGCGCGGACGATCTACCCCGCGTTCACCCCGTTCGACGGTGATCTGGTGATCGCGGCGTCGACCGGCGCGGGGGAAGTGGTCGCGGACGCAGTGGTGGCCGGGCTCGGAGACGCCGCCGCCCGGTGCGTCGCCACCGCGATCGTGCGGGCGGTCGCCCGACCGGGATACCGGAACTCCGGGAGTGTCGGATGACCCGGTTCCGCGCGCTGTCGTATCTCCCGCTCAACCGCTCTGGGCTGGTGTTCCTGGTGGTTCTTCCCACGCTGGTCGGCTTCGACTGGGGCACGAAGGAGCTCGCCCGCGGGCTGCCGCTCGGGGCGGAGGTCCCGGTGATCCCGGGCTGGCTGTCGTTCGTCCACGCCGAGAACCCGAACGCCGCGTTCTCGATGCCGGTTCCGCTGCCGATGATCGTGGCGTTCGGCGTGGTGGCGCTGATCGCGCTCGGGATCGCGGTATGGCGCCTCCCGGCCGACGCGCGGCTCCGGGCGGCTGCGCTCGGGGCGATCGGCGCAGGCGCCCTCGGCAACCTGGTCGACCGGCTCGGCGACGGGACCGTCACCGACATGGTCCGGATGTACACCGAGTCGCCGTCGCTCGCCCCGTGGCTGATCGCACAGTTCGGCACCGCCACCTGGCCGATCTGGAACGTGGCCGACGCGGCGCTGCTGTCCGGCGTCGCGCTGTGGATCCTGCGGGATGCCACCGAGCCGGAAGGGGAGCCCGCCGAGGCCTGACGGTCCGCCGACCGATCGACCGACGCGCCGTCGGACGCGGTGTCGACTCGGTGGTCGCGGTCCGGGCGTGTGGCGCTCGGGGTGTGTTACTCCCGGGGCGTGTTGGTCCTCGGCATCGAATCGAGTTGTGACGAGACCGCTGCGGCGGTGGTCGGACCCCAGGGGGTGTTGTCGGACGTGGTCCACACCCAGGGGATCCACGCGGCGTACGGCGGCGTCGTGCCCGAGCTCGCCGCGCGCGCCCACCTCGACAAGCTCGGGGTGACGATCCGCGCGGCCCTCGACGGCGCGGGGATCGATCGGCCGGACGCGGTCGCCGCGACCGCAGGTCCCGGGCTGATCGGCTCGGTCCTGGTCGGGCTGTGTTGGGCGAAGGCCCTGGCGCTCGGGTGGGGCGTGCCGTTCGTGGCGGTCCACCACCTCGAGGGGCACCTGCTGTCGCCGATGCTCGAGGAGCGCCGCCCCGAATGGCCGTTCCTGGCGCTGGTGGTGAGCGGGGGTCACACCGCGATCTACCGGTGCGAGTCGCTCGGGCAGTACACCCTGCTCGGCGAGACGCTCGACGACGCCGCCGGCGAGGCCTACGACAAGATCGCGCGGCTGCTCGGACTCGGGTGGCCCGGGGGGCCGATGGTCGATCGGCTGGCCGAGACCGGCGATCCGAAGCGGATCTCGTTCCCACGACCGGCGCCGGCGGGCCTGTACTTCTCGTTCTCGGGGCTGAAGACCGCGGTGCGCAACCATGTCAACGGGCCCGATCGCGCGTCCGACGCAGACATCTGCGCGTCGTTCCAGGCTGCGGTCGTCGACTGCCTGCTGGACCGGCTGGGCCGCGCGATCGCCGAGACCGGGATCCGACGGGTCGCGATCGCCGGCGGAGTCGCCGCGAACCGCGAGCTGCGGGAGCGCGCGTCCAACCTGACCACCGCCGACGTGTTCCTCCCCCCGAAGTCGCGGTGCACCGACAACGGCGCGATGATCGCGTTCACCGGCCGGCTCCACCTCGAGACCGGCCACCGCGACTCGCTCGCGACCGGCGCCCGTCCGGGGTGGATCCTGGGGTCGCGGTGACGGATCCGCTCCACCCGCGGGTCATCCTCGCGGCGCTCGAACAGCGCGCCCGCCGCCGGTTCGGTCAGCACTTCCTCGTCGATCGCGGCGTCGTCGACCGGATCGTCCGCGGGGCGCGGGTCGCGTCGGGGGATCGGGTCGTCGAGATCGGGCCGGGGCTCGGGATCCTCACCCGGGCGCTGGTCGAGGCCGGGGCGGCGCTCACTGCGGTCGAGATCGATCGCGATCTCGCGGATCACCTCCGGACCACCTTCCCGTCGGTCACCCTGGTCGAGGGAGACGCTGCGAAGGTCGACTGGGGGCAGGTCTGCCCCGGAACTGGGTGGAAGGTCGTCGCGAACCTGCCGTACAACGTCGGCACCACGTTGACGATGCAGCTGATCCGCCGCCCGTCGACGTTCGCGAGCGTCACGGTGATGCTGCAGCGCGAGGTGGTCCACCGGCTGTGCGCCGAACCGGGGTCGCGGACCTACGGCGCGCTGTCGGTCGAGGCCCAGGCCAGGGCGCGGGTGACCTACCTGATGCCGGTGCCGCCGGATCGGTTTCATCCGCCCCCGAAGGTCGACTCGGCGGTGATCCGGCTCGAGCCGTATCCGGAGCCGGATCTCGGGGGCGTGCCGGCCGCTCGGTTCGATCAGGTGGTCCGCGCAGCGTTCTCCCAGCGCCGCAAGACCGCGCACAACGCGCTCGGCGCGGTGTTCGGCCGGGACCGGGTGCGCGACGTTCTGGCCGAGCTCGGGGTGGAACCGATGGCTCGCGCAGAGCAGCTCGACCTCGACACGTACCGCCGGCTCGCCGCGCGGCTCGTCACCGGGTCGGACGGGGATGACCCGGTCGACGATCAGCGGTATGGTTCGGAGGAGGAGGGATAGCGCGTGCGCATCGTCTCGTGCGGGATGACCGACGTTGGCCTGAAGCGCGGGCACAACGAGGACAACTACCTCATCAACGAGGAGTTGAACCTGTTCGTCGTCGCCGACGGGATGGGGGGGCACGCCGGCGGGGAGTACGCGTCGGCGATCGCGGTCAACACGGTCGAGGAGATCGTCACCTCGCTCGAGGTCGACGGGTTCGAGCCGGCCGACGTGACCGATCCGGTCGAGGTGACCCGCCACAAGCTGTCGCACGCGATCCGGCTCGCCGGGCGTCGGATCTTCGAGAAGGCCAAGGAGCAGCCCGAGTACCACGGGATGGGCACCACCGCCGTCGTCCTGCTGGTCGACGGGAGCAACGCGTACGTCGCCCACGTCGGTGATTCGCGGCTGTACATGCTCCGCGAGGGTCGGATCGAGCAGGTCACCGAGGACCACTCGCTGATCGCCGAGAAGATCCGGCACGGCCTGTTGACCCCCGAGGAAGCCAAGAACCACCGGATGCGGAACGTGATCACCCGATCGCTCGGGTACCAGGAGGATGTCGAGGTCGACATCCAGGTGCGGGCGGTGCGCCGCGGCGATCAGTTCCTCCTGTGCTCGGACGGCCTGTCGGGCAACGTCCAGCCGGACGAGATCGGCGAGGCGCTGGTCAAGAACGGGCCGCAGGAGGCCGCGCGCCACCTGATCGGCCTCGCGTGCGAGCGCGGCGGTGAAGACAACATCACCACCGTGATCGCGCGGGTCGAGGACGTGGACGTGTGGCGCGCGACCGGCGCCGAGCGGGAGATCCTGGGCTTCGTCGGCCACCGGCCGGCGGTCGAGCGGCGGGTGCGGGAGGCGATCGAGGCGCTGCCCACCCCGGCCGGATCGGACGAGCCGCCGCTGAACCTGGTGGTGGTCAGCAAGGGCACCCAGGTGGCGGTGCTGCTGTTCCCGCGCGGGGCCCACCGGCCGGCGTGCTTCTTCGCCGAGGGGCCGACCCAGCGGATCGTGAGCCCTGGCATCATCGACATGGGCGGGGTGGTGGTCACCGTGCGGGAGTCGGACTTCGAGGCGCTCGACGGCGACGCGATCGCCGGCATCTACCGCGAGGTCACCCTGCCGCCGGAGCGGGCCGCGACCTGGGTTTCCGGGCTGACGAGGGGGTGGTCCA
>JBEBJW010000763.1:0-4280 GCA_040079715.1 Myxococcota bacterium
GACCTCGGCGTGCGCGGCATCATCCACGCGTCGACCACCGCCCCGGCCGCGGGGGCGACGGTCACCCTCGAGGACCGCGCGTGGGACCCGGGGGTCCTCGCGACGGCCACCACCGACGCCGACGGCCGGTTTTCGATGTCGGTGGTCGGGCTCACCAGCGTCGACGGCTGCTGGGCCACCCTGCTCGACTACTGGATCGTCGCCGAGAAGGGCACCGACCGGGGCGAGCGCGGCGTGAACAGCGAGCTGTACGCCGCGATCATCGACGGCACGCTCCAGGCCGATCTGTCGTCGTTCCCGATCGAGATGGAGGACACCGCGCGGTGATCATCCTGTTCGCCGTCGTGGCCGCCGCCCACCCCACCGCCGACGAGGCGATGGCGGGCGATCGGCCGATCGGGTGCGACGCGGACCGCTGGCTGGCGGTGGCGCGGAGCTACGCCGAGGAGCGGCGGGCCGCGGACGCGCTCGGGGCGCTGGACCGGGCCGCCGCCTGCGGGGCCGAGGCCGGGGTGGTGGCGCTGCACCGCGGGCTGATCGCGCCGCTGCTGTCGGCCCCGCGGGACGCCCTGCCGGCGCTCGACGCCGCGATCGACGCGAACCCGAACCACGTCGCGCTCCGCCTCGCCCGCGGCCGGGCCCTCGCCGCGATCGGACGCCCCGAGGCCGCGCTCGTCGACGTGGAGCGCGCGCTGACCGACCTCGATCGCCCCCAGCCAGACGACGTGCTGCTCCATGCCTCGCTGCTCGACGCGGTCGGAGACCCCGAGGGCGCGCTGACCGCAGTCGACGACGGGGTCGCCCGGCTCGGGCCGGCGCCGGGGCTGGTCGCGCGGGCGGTGGCGCTCGAGCTGGCGCTGGGACGCCCGATCGCCGCGCTGGCCCGGCTCGACGGGCTGCCGGACACGCCGAGCTGGCTGGACCTCCGAGGGACGGTGGCGATGCGGGCCGGGCATCCGGAGGGCGCGGCCGACGCCTGGTCGCGGGCGCGCTCGCTGGCCCTCGCCCGCCCCACCCCGACGAACCGGGCGTTGGCCGACGCGTTGACCGCGCTGTTGGAGTCGCTGTGATCCTGCTCCTCGCGATGTCCGCCCACGCCGGCGAGACGCCCCTGCTCGCCGCTGGTGCAGACTGGCGGTACCTCGACACCGGGGTCGCGCCGCCCATCGACTGGAACACCGCCGGGTTCGACGACAGCGGCTGGGCCGTCGGGCCGGCTCCCCTCGGGTACGGGCTCGTCGACATCGCCACCACCGTGTCGTACGGCGGAGACGCGGTCAACCGGTACGTCACCACCTGGTTCCGCGCCACGATCGACGCCGCGGACCTGCCGGGCGCGCTCGACGACTACGAGGCGTTCTCGCTCCACCTCCGCCGCGACGACGGCGCGATCGTGTACCTGAACGGCGTCGAGGTCATGCGATCGAACCTCCCGACCGTGGTCACCGACGCGACCCTCGCCACGCTGTCGGTGTTCGGCACCGACCAGGACACGTTCTTCCCGGTGGTGCTCCCGTCCGACGCGCTGGTCGACGGGGAGAACGTCGTGGCGGTCGAGCTCCACCAGCAGTCGAAGTCGTCGACCGACCTGGTGATGGACCTGAAGCTGTCGGCGTGGGACGGCCCGACCGCGGTCACCCGCGGCCCGTACCTCCAGCGGCAGAGCCGTGACGGGGCGGTGATCCGCTGGCAGACCGACGGCCCGTCGGGCGGCCGGGTCACCTACGGCACGGTGCAGGGCGCGCTCGACCAGACCGCCGACCAGGCCGAGATCGGGTTCGACCACGAGGTGGCGCTCGGCGGGATGCCGTCCGACGCCGAGATCACCTACGCGATCGGCACGCCGCAGGGGGTGATCCTCGAGGGCGACGATGCCCAGCACGTGTTCCGCACCGCGCCGGGTCCGTCCAGCACCCGCCCGATCCGGATCTGGGCCCTCGGCGACTCGGGCACCGCGAACAGCGACGCCGAGGCGGTCCGCGACGCGTACGGTGCGATCGCCCCGGACCCGCTCGACACCGATGTCTGGCTGATGCTGGGCGACAACGCGTACGGCAGCGGCACCCTGTCCGAGTACGACGAGGCGGTGTTCGACTTCTACCCGGACTGGCTCCGGCAGGTCTCCCTGTGGCCGGCGCTCGGGAACCACGACGCGTACAGCGCCTCGTCGTCGACCCAGTCGGGGCCGTTCTTCGACGTGTTCACCCTCCCGACCGGCGGCGAAGCGGGCGGCGTACCGTCCGGCACCGAGGCGTACTACAGCTTCGACTACGGCGCGGTCCACTTCGTGTGCCTCGACTCGTCGGACTCGGATCGGTCGACCACCGGCGCGATGGCGTCGTGGGTCACCGCCGACCTCGAGGCGTCGGCGGACGCGGCGTGGACCATCGTGTTCTTCCACCACCCGCCGTACAGCCACGGGTCGCACAACTCGGACTTCGAGACCGAGCTCGTCGAGATGCGGGAGAACTTCCTGCCGATCCTCGAGGGCGCCGGCGTCGACCTCGTCCTGTCCGGCCACAGCCACGACTACGAGCGCAGCTACCTGCTCGACGGGTACTACGGCGACGCGACCGAGTTCGACCCGGTGTACCTGCTCCAGGACCACGACGGCGACCCGACCGGCGCGACCGGCCCGTACACCAAGTGGCCGGAGGCGGCCGAGCCGCACCAGGGTGCCGTGTACATCGTCGCCGGATCGTCCGGCCAGATGTCGGGGGGCGGCCCGCTCGACCACCCTGCGATGTACACATCGGCCGCGATCCTCGGCTCGCTGGTGATCGACATCGACGGGCAGCGGCTCGAGACCCGGTTCCTCGACGACGCCGGCGCGATCTACGACACGTTCGCGATCGACAAGGGCAAGACCACGATCGTGGCGATCGACGGGCCGCGGATCGCGATGACGACCGACGTGGTCACGATGACCGGCCTCGCCCTCCAGCCGCCGGACGGGACCGAGGTCCCGACGTACCGGTGGGACTGGGGCGACGGCTCGGCCGACACGCTCGGCAACCCCGCGACCCACACCTGGGGTGCGGAGGGCGCGTACACCGTCACGCTGACCGTGACCGACGACGCCGGGGTCGACACCTCGAAGCCGATCACGGTGAACATCGACGACGGGATCCCGGTGATCGACCAGCTCTCGGCGTCGCCGAACGCGATCGAGGGCGCCCCGGTCACCCTCACCGGGCACGGGGTCGATCCGGGCGGCGACCCGCTGACGTACCTGTGGGACGTCGACGGCGACCTGTACGAGGGCGACATCGTCGACGTGGTGTTCGACGAGGACGGCACGTTCGACGTGGTCCTCACCGTGACCGACGACGCCGGCCGGGTGGTGACCGGCTCGCTGTACGTGGCGGTGGCGAACGCGCCCCCGGCGATCGACGACGTGACCCAGACCGCGGCGATCGAGGGCGCCCCGGTGACGGTGGTGGCCCTGGCGGACGACCCCGGGTGGACCGACTGGCTGACGTACGCCTGGACCCTGCCCGACGGGACGATCGAGAGCGGCCCGGTGCTCGTGACCACGTTCGCCGACGACGGGGTGTGGCAGGTCGCGCTGGTGGTGTCCGACGACGACGGCGGGATCACCGCCCAGCTCGTCGACGTGGTGATCGACAACGCGGCGCCGGTGGTGATCGCCCCCGGGTTCACCGGCACGCTGACCGAGGGCTCTGCGCTGACCTTCGACGCCGGGACGTTCGACCCCGGCGCGCTCGACACCGTGACCCTGTCGTGGGAGTTCGACGGCGACGGCACCTGGGTCGTCGGCGCCCCGGTCGAGCACGTGTTCGGCGATCAGGGCCCGTACGAGGTGTGGGTCGCCGCCGAAGACGACGACGGCGGGCTCGGCCTCGCCCCGGTGGTGGTGACCCTCGCCAACGTGCCGGCGGCGATCCGCGCGATCGACGTCCCGGCGGTGGTCGGCGAGGGGCTCGACGTGCCGGTCGCGGTCGCGGTCGACGACCCCGGGTTCGACGACGCGATCGACGTCCGGTGGACCTGGGGCGACGGCAACGTCGGGAGCGGCGCCGCGACCAGCCACGCGTTCCCGTCCGAGGGCACGTTCGCCGGGTCGGTCGAGGTGGCGGACGACGAGGGCGAGGGCGAGTCCGCCGGGTTCGTCGTCACCGTGGTCAACGCCGACCCCCAGTTCCGGTCGGTCCCGCCGGACCAGATCGCCCCCGGCGCCACCTACGCCTACGACCCGGCGGTGTTCGACCTCGACCCGGTGACGTTCGCGCTCGAGGGGCCGCCGGGCGCGACCCTCG
>JBEBJW010000764.1:0-4273 GCA_040079715.1 Myxococcota bacterium
CACCCACCGGTCGTTCGCGAACCTCCGCGGGGTGGCGACGATGACCCAGAACCTCGCGTGGGTCGCGGTGAACCAGGGGCAGCTCGCCGAGGCGGACGGGCTCGTGTCGGAGGCCGAGCGGATCCTGCGGGACCTCGGGGACGCGGTGTTGGCGGCGGAGTGCCGGTTGGTCCGGGCCGAGCTGCACTTCGTCCGCGGCGAGCTGCGCCCGGCGGCGCTCGCGTTCGAGTCGGCGCTGGTCGCGCACCGGACGACCGGGAACCACGCCTCGGCCGGGGTGGCGCGGGCCGGGCTCGCGGCGGTCGCGCTGGCGAAGTCCGACCTCCGGACGGCCTCCGCCGAGGTCACCGCGGCGCTGGAGATCGCGCGGGACGTGGGCGAGCGGCGGCTCGAGGCGGTGGCGCTCGGGCTGCTGTCGCGGATCCGGCTCGCGGAGTCGGCGCCCGCCGAGGCCTCGGACGCGGCGGCGCAGGCGGACCGGGTGGCGCGCGAGGTCGGCGACCGGCTGCTGATCGGGCTGGTGGCCTGCACCCGGGCCGAGCTGCACCGGCGCGCAGGCGCGCTCGACCTCGCGGCGGCTGCGCTGGTGGAGGCGGAGGCGATCGCGGCCGCCTGCGGGTGTACGGCGTCGTCGGAGCTCGGCGCCCGGCTCGCTGCGGTCCGCGGCTGATCGGACCGGCGGGGCGACGCGCTACCGGAGCGACACCGCGTACGACAGGTGGGTCACCCGCGGAGACGCCGCGCTGTCCGCGGGGGTCAGCGCCACCCGCCGGTGATCGATCCCCGCGAACAGCGGCGTCCCTCCGCCGAACAGCACCGGAGCGACCGCGAGGTGCAGCTCGTCGACCAGTCCGGCGTTCAGGTACTGGACGATCAGGTCGGCGCCGCCCCCGATCCGGATGTCCCGGTCGCCGACCACCGCCCGCGCCTGGTTCAGCGCGCTGTGGATCCCGTCGTCGACGAACCGGAACGTCGTGCCGCCGGGGCGCTCCCACGGTGCCCGCGCCCGGTGCGTCACCACGAACACGGGCGTGTGGAACGGAGCCTCCTCCGGCCACGATCCCTCGCCGTGATCGAACATCCGCCGGCCGAGGATCGTCACCCCGGTCCGATCGAACGTGCGGCGGGCGCGGTCGTCGTCCGGGCCGGTCTCGCCGTCGTCGCCGAACTTCAGCCGCTGCCGGAACGTGCGGGTCGGGAGGAGCCAGGCGTGGAGTGCGCTCCATTGGGCCAACCCCTCGGCGGACGCCGGATCGCCCATCCGGAGGAAGTCCAGCCCGGGGGGCACGAGGTACCCGTCGATCGACATCCCCACGCTGACGAACACCCGGGCCATGAACCCTCCGTGGACCATACTAAAGTGTTCGTTTAACTGTCGCCACTACGACTTCGGGGGCGTCGACTTCCCGCCGCGGAGGCGAGGGGAGGGGATGATCAGCGACGGCGGCGGCTTTTTCTTGATCTCGACCGGCGGCCACACCGGCAGCCCGTTCGGACGGTGCTGGACCCGGAACACCCGCGACGCGGTGTCTTCGAACTGCCACCGGCGATCCTTGCCGAGGAGCTCGAACAGGACGGCGTCCTGGATCTCGTCGTCGCCGGCCGTCTGATCGACGAACCGTCGCTCGCACGGCAGCAGATCGCCCTCGCTCACGTCCTGCTCGCCGATCTCGAGCCGCCGGACGAGCTCGCCCGCCTCCCACACCGCGAACCCGAACCACCCCGACGGCAGGTTCCGGACGAACGCGGCGACGCGACCGGCGTACGACGCCCGGATCACCCGCGCCTCGAGCCCGGGGTGCTGATCGAGCCCGTCACCCTTCACCAGCGCGGCGGGCCACTCGGCGATCGTCAGCACCACGCGCCCGTTCACCGGCGTGGCGAACACGTACGGCGCGTCGAGCACGTCGGCCAGCGGCCCGTGCTCACGCAGCTCGACCTCTGCCTCGAGCAGGTACTCGAGCACCGCCCGCGCCGTCGGCCGGGCCTCGTCGTCGACGACGATCAGGCTCCATCGGTCGCTCAGCACCCACCTCAGCTCAACGTGTGGAACACCCGTTGCACGTCGTCGTCCTGCTCCAGCCGGTCGACCAGCGCGAGGACCTCGGTCGCCTGCTCCTCGCCGAGCTCGACCGGCGTGGTCGGGACGTATTCCGACGCGGTCGACACCGGATTCAGCCCCCGCTCCTCGATCGCGGCCTGGAGCTGCCCGAAGTCCTGGAACGCGCACCGGATCACGAGCTGCTTGTTGCCCTCGGCGTCCTCGCTCTCGCCCATCTCCTCGAGCCCGTGGTCGATCAGGTCGAGCTCGAGCGCGTCCTGGTCGATCCCGGTCGGGTCGAGCCGGAACACGCCCATGTGCTTGAACAGGAACGCCACGCTGCCGGCCGAGCCGAAGTTCCCGTTGTTCTTCTTGAAGTAGCTCCGGATGTTCGCGACGGTCCGGGTGGGGTTGTCGGTCGCGGTCTGGACCAGGATCGCCACCCCGTGCGGGGCGTAGCCCTCGTACAGCAGCTCCTCGTACGTGTCCGCCCCTTCGCCCGCCGCCTTCTTGATCGCGCTCTCCACGCGATCCTTCGGCATGTTCACCGCGCGGGCGTTGTGCACCGCCCGCCGCAGCGCCGGGTTGTTGTCCGCGTTCGGACCGCCCGCCTTGACCGCGATCGCGATCTCCTTCCCCACGCGGGTGAAGGCCTTCGCCATCCGGTCCCAGCGCGCGAACATCGTCGCCTTGCGCGTCTCGAAAATACGTCCCACGATTCGCCCCGCGATTGCGCGTTCGATGTCTATCCGGACCGGCGGGTCGCCGCAGCCGGGGTTCGGGCCTGCCACGCGTCGTACAACGCGTCGAGCTGGCCCATGTAGCGCCGCTCGACCTCCCGGCGCTTCACCTTCAGCGACGGGGTGAGCAGGCCGTTGTCGAGCGAGAAGTCCTCGGGCAGGATCACGAACCGGCGGACCTGCTCGAACCCGGGCAGCTCGCGGTTGATCGCGTCGACCCAGCCTTGGACGAGGTCCTTGATCTCCGGGCGGGCGGCGAGGTCGCGGACATCGGTGAACGGCACCTGGTGCTGGCGCGCCCACCGGATCGTCGGCCCGGGGTCGAGGGTGACCAGCGCCGAGCAGAACGGGCGTCCGTCGCCGTGCATCACCACCTGCGACACGTACGGACACCGGGTGGCGAGCGCGCCCTCGAAGTTCGCCGGGGCGACGTTCTTGCCGCCGGCGGTGACGATGATCTCCTTCTTCCGCCCGGTGATCTGGAGGTGCCCGGACGGCAGGATCCGACCGATGTCGCCAGTCCGGAGCCAGCCGTCCTCGGTCAGGACCTCCGCGGTCTCGGTCGGGCGGTTCCAGTACCCGCTCATCACCCCGCGGCTCCGGAGGCGGATCTCGCCGTCCTCGGCGATCGCGACCTCGCACCCCGGCAGCGGCAGCCCGACCGTGCCGAACCGGTACGCGTCGAGGCGGTTCACGCAGCTCGCAGCCGACGACTCGGTCAGGCCGTACCCCTCGAGGATCAGCACCCCGAGCGCGTGGAAGAACTCGGCCACCTCGGCCGGCAGCGGGGCGCCGCCGCTGATCATGAACCGGATCCGCCCGCCGAACCGCTCGCGGATCTCGTGGAGCACGAGCTTGTCGGCCAGGGCGACCTCGACCCCGAGGCGGAGCCCGATCCGGTGCCCGGCGCGGACCCGCTCGCTCCGACGGCGGCCGACCGCGAGGGCCCACCGGAACACCCGGCGCTGGACCGGGCCCTGGGACTCGCCCGACCGCAGGATCACCTCGCGGGCCTTCTCGAACGTCCGCGGGACTCCGGCGAAGAACGTCGGGCGGGTGGCGCGGAGGTTCGCGACGAGATCCTCGGACGAGCCGTCGACCACGGTCGGGATGCCGAGCCGGACGAACGACAGCTCGAGCACCTTCGCGAACACGTGCGCGAGGGGCAGCCACAGCATCTGGACGTCGGCGGGGGTCAGCACGCCGAGCGCGTCGATCGCCTCGGCCTCGTACACCCACGCCCCGTGCGACAGCATCACGCCCTTCGGCAGGCCGGTGGTGCCGGAGGTGTACATCAGCGTCGCGAGGTCGCCCGACCCGACGCCGCGGTGCGCCTCGGTGTACGCCTCGGGGTGGGCCGCCCCGTGCTCGCGGCCGCGTCGCTCGAGCTCGGCGAGCGAGATCACCCAGCCGTCGCCCCCGACGACATGGCCAGGGTGGGGCCCCCCGACGACATGGCCAGGGTGGGGCCCCCCGACGACATGGCCAGGGT
>JBEBJW010000765.1:0-4271 GCA_040079715.1 Myxococcota bacterium
CCTCCGCCCCCGCCGGCCCCGCCGAAGGACGTCTACGCGCGGACCACGGTGTTCCGCCGGCCCTGACGGGTCGCTCTCCGCCGACCGACGACCGCCGCAGCCGCCACCAGCCCCGCGGCGATGGGGCCGGACCCGCCGACCGCGCACCCGGGAGCCGTCGGCGCCACCGCGACCGCGCCGCCGGGATCGTCGGGGGCCGGATCGCGCCGGTCGATCACGCCGTCGTGGTCTGCGTCGCCGCTGCCATCGTCCGGTGCGGTGGCGGTCGTGGTCGGGTCGGGGTCGTCGGACCGCAGATCGGCGCCGTCGCAGTCCTGGTCGATCCCGTCGTCCGCGACCTCCGGCGCGCCCGGGCTCACCGCACCGTCCGCGTCGTCGCAGTCCCCGCCGACCCCGGTCGGTCCAGCGTCGCCGCACCCGATCGCGCCGACGCCGCCGTACCCGTCGTTGTCGTCGTCCGCGTACCGCACCACCGGCTGGGACGGATCGCGATCGTCGCAGTCCAGCGGGTTCGCGACCACCCCGTCGGGCGGCTCGCACCCCCACCACCGGTCCGACGGGTCGCCGAGGCCGTCGCCGTCGCCGTCCCAGAACCAGTCGTGGGCCGCACACGGGCGCTCGCACGCGTACGGGTAGGTCCAGCTGCAGGTCCGGTCGTAGAACGTGCCGTCGAGATCGAACACCGCGCAGTCCTGGCCGTCGGGATCGTCGTCGTCCGGCTCCCCCGGCGCCCACGGCGCGAACCCGGGCATCGCGCCGTCGATCCACCACCAGTCGCCCTCGAGCGCCGCGTCGGTGTAGCCGATCCAGTACGGACCCTCGTCGTGGCCCCAGATCGCGTCGTACAGGCCCTTGTGCTGGCTCTGGTCGGACGGGGTAGCGAGCGCCCAGTCGATCGACCGGCAGGCGTCGTCGGCGGAGAACCAGTCGATCTCCTTCTCGACGACCAGCCAGGCCTGCTCGTCGTAGGTGAACACGTCGCCGTCGCACGCCCCGTCGTCGAACACGCCGTCGCAGTCGTCGTCGCGGCCGTCGCACCCTTCCGTCGCGCCAGGGTGGACCGCCCCGTCGGCGTCGTCGCAGTCGGTGGGCGGGGCGTACCCGGCGGGCAGCTCCCCGCAGTCGGCGAACAGCGCGGCGCCGATCGCGTCCCCGAACCCGTCGCCGTCGGCGTCGATCGCCGCGTACACCGGTCCCTCGGCGACCGCGCCGTCGCCGTCGTCGTCGCGGCCGTCGCACGACTCGGCCGCGCCCGCGCGCGTCGCGACGCCGATCCACACCGGAACGAGGACGATCATCCGGCTCGGCCCTCCGTCAAGAGGCGGAGGGTACCACGTCGCCCCGGCACGAGTGGGTGAAACCGCGGGTGCACCGGACGCGGATCGTGCGCCCGACCATCGATTCGTCGCCCGGGAAGTTCACCATCACGTGGGTCCCGGTCCGCCCGCACACCACGCCCTCGTCGTGCGCCGACGGCCCCTCGACCAGCACGTCGACCTCGCGGCCCTCGTGGGCCCGGTGCCACGCGAGCGACAGCTCCCGCTGCCGATCCTGGTACGCCGTGAGCCGCGCGCCGGCGACCTCGTCCGGGACGGGATCCCGGTCGTCGAGCACCAGGGCCGGGGTCCCGGGGCGCCGGCTGTACTTGAAGCTGAACGAGCCGATGAACCCGGCGTCGTCGAGCAGCGACATCGTCTGGGCAAAGTCCTCGTCCGTCTCGCCGGGGAACCCGACGATCACGTCGGTCGACAGCGCCAGATCCGGGCGCGCGTCCCGGAGGGCGCCGATCACCTCGAGGTACCGCTCCCGGGTGTAGTACCGCCGCATCCGGCGGAGCACGCGGTTGCTGCCGGACTGGACCGGCAGGTGGAGGTGCGAGCACAGCTGCGGGAGGTCGCGGTACGCCTGGATCACGTCCGGGCCCATGTCCCGCGGGTGGCTGGTGGTGTACCGGATCCGCTCGACCCCGGGCACGGCGGCGACCGCGTACAACAACTGGGCGAACGTCAACTCTCCGGGGGTCTTCAGGCCGTAGCTGTTGACGTTCTGGCCGATCAGCACGATCTCGCGGATCCCTCGCGCGACGAGCCCGCGCACCTCGGCGACGATCTCGGCGTGGGGCCGGCTCGCCTCCGCCCCGCGGGTCGACGGGACGATGCAGAACGTGCAGTGGTTGTCGCAGCCCTTCTGGATCGTGACGAACGCGGAGACGCCGGCCGCGAGCGGGTCGAGCTCGGAGACGAACGGGTAGCCCTCGAGGTCGAGGAACTCGGTGTCGAGCACCTTCCGCCCGGCGAGCGCCTCGGAGACCAGCCGGCGGATCGCCGGGACCCCGTCCGGCCCGAACACGAGATCGACGTCCGGGTACTTCCGGACGAGCTCGGCCCCGCGCTCCTGGGCGACGCAGCCGGCGATCCCGATCAGCACCTGCTGGCCCTCGCGCTTCCGCCGACGGTGCTCGCCGAGGGCGGAGTGCATCTTGTCGACGGCCTTCTCGCGGACCGAGCAGGTGTTGACCAGGATCAGGTCGGCGGCGGTGGGGTCGTCGGTCGAGACCCACCCGTCCAGCGCGAGCTGGGCGCGGATCTTGCCGGCGTCGTACTCGTTCATCTGACAGCCGAGGGAGTGCACGAACACCCGGCGCTGTCCCGGATCCGAAGGCGATGCGTCCATCCGCGGGACGTAACGCGGCCGCGGGGATCGACGAGCGCCAGGTGCCCGTCGGGCGCCGCCGACCGCGCTCCTGGGAGCCCGTGGGGTGTGTACCGCACAGCGGCCTCGCCCCAGCCCGTGCCCGGGGCTACATCCGCGATCGACTGCTGCGCCACAACGTGCGCCGCATCCACCGCGCAGGCGCGACCTGTTCGCGGGCCCGATGGCAACCGACCCGCTGACCGGCCGACGGCCGATCCCAACCCCGACCAGAACGGGCGGGGCCGGACGGACAGGGGCACGGGCGCGGGCAGAGGCAGGGGAGGAGCCCAGGCCGTTCCGCGGCACCGGCTAGCCGCTGTCCTCTTCCCACGGCGGGATCACGTCGACCACCACGTCGGCCACCCCGGCCTTGTCCGGCGCGCGCCAGTCGTCGACCTCGTCGGCGTACCGCTTCGCGAGCTTCTGCAGATACAGCTCGACGTGCTGCGGACGCACGTCGTCGGTCACTACGGTCACGAACGTGATCCCGGTCTTGACCAGCGATCGCCAGCCGATCAGCGCCTCCCCGACCTTGAACGTGCCGCGCGCGTCCTTGTCGCCGTCGAGGACGTCCTCGACCAGCTGACAGATCCGCTCCCACACGCCGTCGTCGAGCTCGGCCGGGTTCGGGTCCGAGTAGATCGGCGTGTCGTACTCGTCGTCGACGATGATGTAGACCCCGAGCAGCATCGTCGCGTCGCCTCCGCGCGCATCTGGAGAGCCACGGGACCGAACGGCCACGTGCCACAGCAATCCCAGCGCGGGCATACCAGAATCGCTCCGGGAAACCAAGGCCCTCGGCGCCCCGGTTCACCGGCAGGACTGTTCGTCACCGTCGAAGCAGCGGTAGTTCCTGGCCTCCACCCCAGCGACCACCGCGGTGCGCCGGTGGCGGGCGCCATCGACCGCGGTGATGGTGCACTCGGTGAACCCGTCTCCGGCGAGGACCACGTCGGCGACGCCCACGCCGGACGCGTCGCCGCACCGGACCATCATCCGCCGGGTGCCCGGGAGGGCCGACACGAACTTCGCGCCGTGGACGTCCGGTTCGACCGGCGGCGGCGCAGCGGCCGGTCCGGCCCCGCCAGGGGAGCTCGCCGCGACCGCTGGAGCGACGGCGACCTCGGACGGAGCCACGGAGCCCGGAGGAGCGACCGGGGCCGGAGCCGGCATGGCAGCGGGCGCAGCAGCGGCGGCGACCGAGACCGGGACCGGCGCGCCGTCGGTCGTTCCCGCCTGCGCCGGGGGCGCCGCGGCCACCGGAGGGAGCTCGGCCACGGGCAGCGACAGCGCCGCGACCCCGACCCCGCCGACCAGCACCACCGACAGCAGCACCACCACCGACGCGACCAACATCGCCGCCGCGGCCGCGACGTACACCATCGGGAGCCCGCCCGACGACGGGGGCGGATCGACCTCGAGCCGTGGCACCGGCGCCGGGCTCGTCCGGCCGGTCCGCCGATCGACCGACACCCTGCGATCGCCGGACGTCCGCCCCGCGGCCGGGCCGGGGGTCGCGCTCGGCGTGGGGGTCGCGCCGCCGGTCCGAGCGGGAGACCCCGGCCCCGAACGTTCGA
>JBEBJW010000766.1:0-4265 GCA_040079715.1 Myxococcota bacterium
GAGCGCGAGAGCTACTCGTTCTCGCCGCTGGTGCGCGCCGGCATCCTCGAGATGGGCCAGTGGGGCCAGGAGAAGTTCTACCGGCTGTCGCCGCGCGGCCGCCAGATGCTCGAGCCCGGCGCGGACGACGGGTTCCAGCAGTTCTACCTGACGCCGTCGTTCGAGATCATGGCGCCGGCCGGCCTCGCGCCGATCCTGTTGTTCCGGATCGGGGAGCTGGCGGACCTCGTCGGCTGCGACCGGGCGAACACCTACAAGATGACCGAGACCAGCGTCGAGCGCGCGATGAAGCGCGGGTGGCGCCGGGACGACGCGCTGCAGTTCCTGCGGGACAACAGCCAGATCGGCCTGCCGGACAACGTCGAGGCCACGCTCAAGGGGTGGATCGGGCACCGCGGGGACGTCGAGTTCCACGACGTGACCGTCCTCACCGTCCACCGGTCGCAGATCCGCCGCCTCGAAGGCCACAAGAAGATCAAGCCGTACATCCTGCACCGGTTCGCGCCGGGGATGTACGCGATCGACAAGAACCGGATGCCCGAGGTGGTGGCGGTGCTCGAGGAGTGCGGGTTCTCGCCCGCCCGCGACGTCCGGCGATACCCCGGGGATCCCGGCCAGGTCGAGGCCCGCAACTCGCTGCACCGGCACGTCGCCGAGGCGCGGGAGGCCGCGGTCGAGCCGACCCAGCGCGGCGCCGAGGTCGTGAAGCCCGAGGAGCTCGCGTCGGTGCCGGGGTCGAAGGTCGCGAAGGGCCCGGAGGAGGAGCCCGCCGCGCCGGACGTGCCGCCGGAGGTGTCGGTCGACGAGGTCCGTCGGCTGATCGATCTGGCGCTGTCCGAGGACCGCGACCTCGAGATGGTGTACGTCGCGAAGACCGGCCAGCGGCTCGCGTTGCTGGTCCAGCCGCAGCGGATCGCGTTCAAGGCGGAGTCTCCGGTGCTGGTCGGCCTCGACCGGACCGAGAACGAGCGGCGGACGTTCGTGCTCGACAAGATCGAGCGGATGCGGCTCGTCGACGCGCCGGCCACCTCCGGAGCGGACGATGGACGGTGAGGGGCCCGCCGCCGCCGGGTTCGAGGCGTCGCTGTCCGAGCTCGAGAAGCGGGTCCGTCGGCTCGAGGCCGGCGACCTGTCGCTCGAGGAGGCGCTGACCTTGTTCGAGGAGGGGGTCGAGCTCGCCCGGACCTGCCACGAGCGGCTCGAGGCCGCCGAACAGCGGGTGTCGAAGCTGGTCCGCGGCGGATCCGGGATCGAGGAGCAGCCGCTGCCCGACGTGGAGTAGGCGATGAGCCGCGCGTTCGTCAAGGAGTCCGACGGGCCGGAGGCCGTGACCCGGCCCGAGCCCGAGCTGCCCCCGGGCGCGAAGAACCACGTGACGCCCGCTGGGGCCGCGCGGTTCCGGGCCCGGTTGGCCGCGGCGATCGCCGAGAAGCGGGAGGCGCCCCCCGGCGGGCTCGGCGACGCCGTACGCACCGAGCGCGACGCCGAGATCCGGTGGCTCGAGCGGCGGATCGCCACGTTCGTCGAGACCGAGGCCCCGGCCGAGCCCGAGCGCGTCGGGTTCGGGACGGTGGTCCACCTCGACGGGGAGCGCGGGGCGCGGGTCGTGGCGATCGTCGGGGTGGACGAGGTCGACCCGGCGAACGGGGCGGTGTCGTGGGTGTCGCCGCTCGCGCGCGCCCTGCACGGGGCGCGGGTCGGGGACGTGGTGACCGTCGCGACCCCCGGCGGCGACGAGGAGTGGGAGATCACGGAGGTCGAACGGCGATGATCGGAGTCGTGTCCGCCGGGTTCGCGTCCACCGCCGACGCCCGCCCGATCCGGTACGAGCTGGCCCCGCCGATCGCGGTCCCGGCGTGGGTCACCCGGGCCGGGGCCCTGTACCTCCGCGACGACGCCGACTGCCTGCCGGTGACGGTCCGCGACGCCGCCCGCGGGCTGCTCCGGGTCGCGGTCGGGGCGGACGGCGACCGGCAGTGCACGGTGGACCTCGCGCTGACCGACGGCGCGCTCGCGCTCGTCGGGGGCGGGTGGACCGGACCGGACCGCACCGAAGGCCAGTTCGCGGTGGCGCTGCCGCCGCTGTGGGTCGTGGTCCAGGCGTCGGAGGCCGAGGTCACGTTCCGGGTCCCGGTCCGGGTGACGGCCACGATCCGCGACCACGTCGACGTGGGGCCGTGCTCGGCGGAGAGCCTCGCCGCGATCCGGTCGGAGGTCGGCAAGCGCCACTTCGACGCTTGGCTCGCCGATCACGACCTCGCCGGCGTCAGTGCATGGTGTCGGACGGGGTGGACTTCGCGCCGGTCCCCGAGATCGAGCCGGTGATATCCGGCGGAGTCCTCCGAACGATGCCGGTGCCTGAGGTGGACTGCCGGGAGCCGTGCCCGCCCGACCCGCGCCGCGCGGAGTTCGAGGCGATGACGCGGGGCCTCGACACCGCCTGGTTCACCGCCGTGACCGGCGACGCGCTGCG
Source organism: Myxococcota bacterium (assembly GCA_040079715.1). Lineage (GTDB taxonomy): Bacteria > Myxococcota_A > UBA796 > UBA796 > JACKER01. The sequence goes on from JBEBJW010000766.1 coordinate 2,474, forward strand.
CCTGTACCCGACCGCCGCTGCGTGCGCCGACGCCGAGGAGCGCCGGGCCGTGCTCCCGCGGACCTGCCGGTAGCCCACCGGAGCCCCACTCGGAGCCCTTCGTTGGGGCCCTCGGGCTCAGTCCTCGCGGTCGAGCACCGCGGCCGACAGCCCCTCCGCCTCCGGGTATCCCCCGAGGAACCCGTCGAACTCGGCGTCGGACAGCCCGAGCAGCCGGGCCGCCATCAGCAGCACCGCGCCCTCGCCGAGCCGGAGCGCCCGGTCCGCGACCGCGATCCGCCAGCACGCGTCGAGCAACGTCAGCTTCTGGTCGACGGTCAGCCGGGCCGGCAGGGTCGCCAGCGCCTCCACCGCCGCGTCGTACAGCCGCGGCGTCCGCGCTCCGTCCGGGTCGACGAACCCCGCCGCCAGGAGGGTCTCCCGCGGGAAGTTCCGGTCGAACGCGGCCTGCTCGTTGTCCGTCGTCGCGAGATCCGCGCTGGTCACGAGGTCCGCCACGTGGAGCTGGAACGCGAGCGCGAGCTCCGGAGCCAGCCCCGAGCGGTCGAGCGGGGAATCGTCGAACGGCATCGGTCCCTCCACCGATCCGCGCTATCCGACTGGCTCCGCCGCCGCCCGCCACCGCCGGACCCGCGCCGACAGCGACCGGTAGGTCCCCCGCCCGAACAGCTCGACGATCGTCGACCGGCACGACCGGTACAGCGGCATCGCCGGCTCGTCCCGGAGGCACGGGAACACCTTCGCGCTCGCGAACCCGAGCCGCCGCGCGGTCTGGGGGTGGACCGCGGTCAGCAGCCGCTGCCCGTCGCCGAGATCGATCACCACCAGCGGGAACAGCCGGCACGGGGTGGGCTTGAGCGTCCCCCGCGGGCGCCCGGTCGCGTCCTCGACCCGGTGCAGCCCGCACCGCAGCCCGGCCCGGCCGGTCTCGGCGAACACGCACCGGCCCCCGGGGCGGGTCAGCTCGAGCCCGTCGGTCCACGCGGGCACGCCGTCGGCCCACCGCGGATCCGTCGTCGCGAGGTGGGCCGCGACCTCGGGCATCCCGGCGGCGATCGCGTCCCGCTCGGCCTCCGACAGCTCGACCACCAGATCGGCGCAGCACGAGATCCGCCGCGGGGCGCGCAGCCCGGGGGTGCAGGTCTTGCTCCGACACGCGAACGGCTGGGTCAACGCCGGCAGATCGACCAGCCACCGGGCCTCGCCCCGCCCGATCTGCCCGAGATCGCCCCGCGCCATCAGCTTGTACAGCCGATCGCTCCAGTCGACCTCGGGGACGTCCCCTGCCGCGAGCCAGTCTTCGAACGACACGCCCCGACGTAGCGCGCCGGGATCGTGAACGCACCGCCGCCGCCCGCCACTCCCTGTAAGGGGCGTATCGCGCGCCCGTTGTCCGATTGGGGGTGCTGCATGTTCGACGGGTGGGTCGAGGGTCCGGATCGGGAGCTGCGGCGGCGCCAGGCCGCGAGCGGCGCGTTCACCTCGATGCTGGTGATGTCGGTGGTCGGGTTCCTCGCCGGGACGGCGCTGTGGTCGATCGCCGAGCCCGACGCGGCCGAGCTCGTCGACGTGCCGATGGTGATGCTCGAGCCGGCGGGCGGCGGAGCGCCCCAGCCCCCGCCGGCGCTGCCGAAGGCCGATCGGACCGAGCGGGCCGAGGTCGACCCGACCGCGATCCCCGAGGCCGTGGCGCCGGAGAACACCCCCGAGTCGACCGGAGATACGCACCAGGTCGGCGTCGTGGGCAGCTCGGGCCCGCCGGGACCTCCGGGGCCCCCGGGTCCGCCGGGGC
>JBEBJW010000767.1:0-4264 GCA_040079715.1 Myxococcota bacterium
ACAGCACCCCCACTCCTCGCTCGACCCTCCGCCGAGCGCGCGCGCGGGGATCCAGCCGGGTCCGCTGGGCCCGCCGAGCCAGATCTGCGCGACGTCGATCCATCGCGACGACACCAGGAAGTCGGCGAACCCGTCGCCGTTCACGTCGCCGGCGGGGTGCGGCACCGCGCCGGTCGGGTCCGGGAACGCGAGCACCCGATCGATCGCGGGCCCGGTGGGTCCTCCGCGACCGTACACGATCCCGCCGGGACCGGACGCGTCCTGGAACCGGAGGACGAGGTCGGCGAACCCGTCCCCGTCCACGTCACCGACGATCGACCCGACGATCCGGGAGGTGGCGTTCGTGCCGGCGAGGACGGCGGACGGCGCGTCGGCCGGACCCGACGGGGAGCCCGGGTACCACTGGACCTGCCCGCGGCCGTCCAGGGCGTCGGGTGCGCTGACCAACACGTCGTCGTACCCGTCGCCGTCGACGTCACCGCCGCCGGACACGAACTCGCCGAGGTGGTCGAAGTTGCGGGCGCCGTACCACGAGCGCAGCGGTGGCTCTACGAGCCCGGTCGCCGAACCGAGGAACAGGTGGGCCGCGCCGGTCGACGCCCCGCTCGGGTCCCCGTACTCCGCTCCGATCACCACGTCGTCGAAGCCGTCGCCGTCGACGTCGCCTGCCGACGCCACCGAGGTCCCGAAGTAGTCGGCGAACGCGAACCCCTCGAGCCGGGCGGACCGGGTCGACGGGAGGCCGGCGTTCGACCCGAGGTACACGTCGACGTAGCCGCAGCACTCGACGAAGCTCCGTCCGATCCCGACGAGCAGGTCGTCGAACCCGTCGCCGTTCACGTCCGCCGCCGCGAGCGCCGGATCCCACCACACATCCTCGAACGCGAGCGACACCGACGGGGACGTGCTGGTGCCCGGCGCCGTGGTCGCGCCGTCGTACACGTGGACGATCGGCTCCTCCCACCCGGACGCGAGGGTCCGTCCCGCAGCGGCGAGGTCGGACAGCCCGTCGCCGTCGAAGTCTCCGCCGGTGACCGCGATGCCGAAGTCATAGGTCCCCCCGACCCCGAGGCCGAAGCTGGGGTCGGTAGCGTTCGCCGGGAGGGCGAGGGTCCAGATCGTGAGCATGAAACCTCCGATCGGGCCATATGCCGGACCGAGGCGAGGACGCGGCTGGTGGTGCGGCTCGCGGCAGACGACGAGCTGTCGCCCGCGATCCGGCCGGCGGGACGAGCGGTTGCGACAGGCTTGCGACAATTCCGCTCGGGTCGCCGGGTTCCTCTGAGCATGCCCGCGCGGCACAACCTCCGCGCGAGGAGGGGAGCTCATGCGTCACCATCGCTTCGCCGTCCTGGCTGTCCCGCTCGCGGCCGCACTGGTCGTCGGGTGCGCCGACGACCTCGACCGCATCGCGCCTTCGTCGGTCCTGCCGCCGAGCGGCGCTCCGTCGTGCGACCTGCCGCCTGGGTTCGAGCTGACGTCGTCCGGCAACATCGTCGCCGATGACATCGTGGTCGGCGACCTCGCCGAGTTCGAGGCCGCGTGCGCCGCCGGGCGTCCGTTCCCGGACCTGGACGACGGGCGGCGCGGCGTCGGCCAGTCGTCGACGACGTACCTGTGGACCGACGGGATCGTCCCGTACGAGATCGACGACGACCTGCCCGACTCGTATCGCGTCGACGACGCGATCGCGCAGTGGGAGGCGGACACGAGCCTGGTGTTCGTCGATCGGACGTCCGAGGCCGACTATGTCCGGTTCACGAACAGCGACGCGTGCAACTCGGAGGTCGGCCGAGCCGGCAACCGCCAGGACATCAACCTGTCGACCGGCAAGGCCGCGAGCGAGATCATCGGCACCGGCGTCTCCCCGGCCGGCGACGTGTACACCTGGTACGCCGACGGGATGGTCTCGGCCGGAACGTCGACCGACCTCGACGCGGCTCGGGCGCAGTACCCGTTCACGCCGGCAGCCGGGTACGACGTCGCGGACATCGTCGCGATCGCCGTCGCCAACGACGGGGACGTGTACACCTGGTACGACGACGGGCGGCGCAGCATCGGCTCGACCAGCGATCTCGACGACCAGAGCGCGCCGGCGGCGTACAGCGCTCCCGCGGGCAAGATCGTCGTCGAGATCGACATCGCCGTCGACAGCGACGTGTACGCCTGGTACGCCGACGGCACCGTGAGCGTCGGCACCAGCACGAACCTCACCGCCCACGCCGCTCCCGTCGCGTACACCGAGCCGCCCACCACGGCGAACATCGTCGGGATCGCGATCGCCAACGACGGCGACGTGTACACCTGGTACGACGACAAGACGGTGTTCATCGGCACCAGCGTCGATCTCGACGCCGAGGCCGACCCCAGCGCCGATCCGGTGAGCTTCGCGACACCGATGCATTGCACCACGTCATCGGTGGTCCACGAGATCGGGCACGCGATCGGCCTCGCCCACGAGCAGTCCCACCCGGACCGCGACGACTACGTGCGCGTGTTCGAGGCCAACATCATGGCCGGCAAGGAGCGCAACTTCTGCGTCGGCTCCGACTGCGACTGGTACCACGGCTCGATGGTGTACACCGCGTACGACGTCACGTCCCGGATGCACTACGGCTCGTACGGGTTCTCGGTCGACGGCACGCCGACGCTGCTCGAGCGGGCGACGTCGGGGGCGACCGTGATCCAGGCCGACGTGGTCGACATGTCGATCTCGCCGTCCGGTGACGTGTACACCTGGTGGACCGATGGCACGGTGACCTCGGGGACGAGCGACGACCTCGAGCTGACCCGGTCGCGGTACCCGTTCGTCGTGCCCGGTCACGACGTGTCGGACATCGTGGGGATCGCGATCGCGAAGGGCACCGGGGACGTGTACGCGTTCTACGACGATGGCACCCGCAGCATCGGGAGCACCTGGGATCTCGGCTCGGTGTCCGGCCCGGTCGCGTTCTTGCTGCCGCCGACCATCGCGTCGGCATCCCAGATCGTCGCGGTCGATCACGCGCCGAACGGTCGGACCTACGCCTGGTACGACAACAACAGGGTGTCGAGCGGGACCTCGACCGATCTCGACGCGTACTCCGCGCCGACGGCGTTCTCGGTCGCGGCTGGCCGGACCCGTTCTCAGGTGATCGGGATCGCGATCTCGGCCGCCGGTGACACCTACGCGTGGTACACCCCGGGAGACGTCAGCGCCGGCTCGACGACCGACTTCGACACGGTGCGGGTGCTGTACGACTTCGAGTCCCGCGGCATCGAGCTCGCGTCGTCCGAGACGCTGACCGCCGGCGACATCGTGCAGGTCGAGGCGATGTACAGCGTGTTCTGAGCTGCTCACGGGCGACGAGTGCGCGTCACGCCCTCGTCGCACGAGCGACCGGAGCTCGTCGACCGGAGGTCAGTGCGCTGGAGCGGGGATCCGGTGCAGGGTCCCCCACACCGTGCCGACCACCACCTCGCGCGTGGCGCGGTTCACCGCGAGCCACGTCGGAGCGCCGGGCAGCGTGAGGTCCACCGCCGCCACCCGCCCCCCGTCGGCGAGCCGGTGCACGGTCAACGACTCCGCGCTGACTGCCACCAGGTGCTGGTCGTCGAGCAGACCGACCCGGAGCGCGCGGGTCGAGGGGTCGCGGAGCACGGCGCCGGTCGCGAGCGCGATCACCACCAGCCCGCCGGCGGCCAGCACCGCGTACCCGTGCCCGACCACCGCGTCCCCGACGTGCACCCCCGCGAGCTCGGCCACCACCTCGGTCGCCGGTCCGCGCCCCCGGACCACCTCGCACACGACGTCACCGGGGACCACGGCTACGCTGCCGTCGGCGGAGAGGGCGATGGCCGCGTCGTCCGGGGCGTCGCCGTCGCGTTCGGTCAGCGCCTCGCATCCGGTCCACGGGCCGCGCGGGTCCTCGCGGGTCCACCGCTCGATCCGGGCGTACCCGCGGGTCTCGATCGACCGGGACACGAGCGCGGTGCGCCCGTCGTCGCTGACGGCGAACCGGAACACGCCCAGGGGTCCTCGGTCGTCGTGGTCCTCGTCGTCGTGCTCGTCGTCTTCGTCGTCCTCGTCGTCCTCGTCGTCCTCGTCGTCCTCGTCGTCTTCGTCTTCGTCTTCGGGCTCGGCAGACGCCGGCGGAGCGTCGACCGGGACCCACGCCCCGTCGGGTCCGGCGACGAACAGGCCGAACACGCCGCCGACCCACCTCTCGTCGCCGCTCTGTGCCAGCACGTACAGGTCCGCCACCGCGGGCGGGTGGGCGATGGG
>JBEBJW010000768.1:0-4264 GCA_040079715.1 Myxococcota bacterium
GTGCCGGTCCACCACCCCCAGGCGCTGTGGGACCTCCGGCAGCACCCGGCGATCCACGCCGTGTTTGCCGCGGTCCGCGGCACCGACCGGCTGTGGGTGTCGATGGACCGCGCGATCTACAAGGCGCCGGCCCACCCGGACCAGCCGGACGAGAGCCGGATCCACTGGGACCTCGATCCCCGCTCGCTCGCCTGGCCGTCGGTCCAGGGGATGCTGTTCCTGACCGACACGCTCGACGGTCGCGCCCCGTTCGCCTGCGTCCCGTCGCTGTTCGCCGCCCTCGACCGGTACCTCGCCGACCACCCCGTCCTCGACCTCGAGGCCCCGCTCGACCTCGACGGACACGCGGTGATCGACGTGCCGGTCCGCGCGGGCGACCTCGTGGTGTGGGACTCGCGCCTGCCGCACCACGGCGGGCCGAACCGGAGCGGCGCGCCGCGGCTGTCGGTGCCGATCGCGATGTGGCCCGAGGGACCAGACGACGAGCGCGCCGAGCGGATCGGCTGGTGGCGGGACCGGCGCGCGCCGCCGTGGTGGCGGGGGTGGCCCGGCCAACAGGATCCCGAGCCGGGGCCGCCGGCGGAGCTCGGGCCGCTCGGGCGGCGGCTGGTGGGGGTCGATCGCTGGCCGTGACCGTCCGTGCGCGGCGATGTGTGAGGATCGGGGGCGGCGCGACATCGCTCGATCGGAGGCCAGATGTGTTGGTTGTGGCTCGGAGCGGCGCCGGCGGGAGCGCAGGACTGGACCCAGCGCCCGATCACGGTGACCGCCACCGACCCGGTGGCCCTGTGGGTGACCGATCTCGACGGCGACTCCGACGATGACGTGCTGTACGCCGCCTCGCTCGGCCGCGTCGGGTGGTTCGAGTCGATCGACGGGTCGCCGTCCGCGCACCACCTGGTGACCGACCAGATCGTGTCGCCGTCGGATCTGGTCCCGGCCGATCTCGACGGCGATGGCGATCTCGATCTGGTTGTCGGCGGGTACGCCGGGGCGGTGTCGGTCGTGTGGAACGAGGGGGGCACCTGGTCGGCGCCGGTCACCCTCGGGGACGACGCCGCGTCGGTGGCGGCGGTCCTCGCGGTCGACGTCGACGGCGACGGCGCGCTCGACGTCGTCGCCGCCGAAGACGACAGCGTGGTGGTGTACCCGAACGACGGCGCCGGCGCGTTCGGCCCGGCCACCTCGATCGCCGAGCTGCCGCACCCGAGCGCCCTCGCCGCCGGCGACCTCGACGGGGACGCCGATCCGGACCTCGCCGTCGCGACCGACCCGGTGGGCGGCGGGTTGTGGCGCCTCACGAACGACGGCACCGGCGGGTTCGGTGCGCCCGAGGTGGTCGACCCGATCCGCACCAGCGGGGTCGTCGCGGCGGACCTCGACGGCGACGGAGACCTCGATCTGGCCGGCGCGAACCCGGACGACGGCGTCCGGTGGTACCCGAACGACGGCGCGGGCGGATTCGGCAGCCCGATCGGGCTCACCGGTCCGTACCAGGGGTCCGAGTTCCGGATCGTGGCCGGAGACGCCGACGACGACGGGGACGTCGACCTGGTCGGGACCACGTTCGACTACTACTGTTACGCGCCGGACGACTGCTTCGACGCCGACCGGCAGATCACCGCGTACCTGAACGGTCCGGACGGGTTCACCGCCGAGGTGGTCGACGATCGGCGCGGGCTGTCGTACGCGCTCGGCGATGTCGACGACGACGGCGATCCGGACCTGGTGATGGGCGACGTCGACGGCCACGGCGCCGGGATCCGCTGGTATCCGCGCCGGGACGCGGGCTGGGGCCCGAGCGCGCTGATGACGACCGCGGTGTCGTGGCCGTGGTCGCTGACCGCGTCGGACCTCGACGGCGACGGTGACCTCGACGTCGCCGCGACCTCGTGGGACGACTACGAGCTCACCACCTACGAGAACCTCGGCGCCGGCGTGTTCGGGGCTCAGAACCTCGCCGCGTCCGACATCGGCGCCGCGACGGTGATCTTTCCGGGCGACGTCGACGGCGACGGCGACCTCGACCTGTTGACCGCCGGGGGCGACGCCGCGTGGTTCGAGAACACCGGCGGGTTCGGGTTCGCTCCGCGGGGAGCCGACCAGGTCGACCTGTCGGAGGGCGACGCGGTCCATGGGGCCGACCTCGACGGCGACGGCGACCTCGACCGGATCTCGGGCGGTGTGGGCGGGGTCGGTTGGCAGCCGAACGCGGCTGGCCGGTTCGGGGATTGGGTCCCGCTCGGCGATGGGTGGACCGAAGGGATCGCCACCGGAGACCTCGACGGAGACGGCTGGCTCGACGTGATCGGCGCGGCCGAGCTGTCGAGGCGCCTCGGGTGGTTCCGGAACCTGGGCGGCGGCGCGTTCGGGCCCGAGCACCCGATCGACGAGACCGGGTTCTTCCTGGACGTCGCGGCGGCCGATCTCGACGGGGACGGCGACCTCGACCTCGCGGTCACCGCCGACGATGGCGCGAGCTGGTACGCCAACGACGGCGCGGGCCGCTTCTCGGCCCCGACCCTCCTCACCGCGAACGAGACCACCCGCCTCGCGGCCGCGGATCTCGACGTCGACGGTGACATCGATCTCGCGATCGGCGACTACAGCGCCCGCGAGCTGACCCGGTACGTGAACGACGGCGCCGGGGGGTTCGCCCCCACCCCGCTCGCCCCGCTCGGGTGGGTCACGGCGGTCACGGCGGGCGACATCGACGGGGACGGCGACATCGACGTGGTGTCCGGCGACCTGTTGACCTCCGAGCTCGACTGGCACGACAACCCGATCTACGTCCTGCCCCCGGACCCCACCACGACCGACGGGGACGCCGACACCGACGCTGACGCCGACACGGACACCGACGCGGACACCGACGCCGACGCGGACACCGAACCGGTGGAGCCCGACGACGGAGCCGAGACCGGCTGCGGCTGCGCCTCGTCTCCGCGGCCGATCGGCGCGGGACTGATCCTGGTCGCGACGATCACGCTCCGCAACCGGCGGCGCGCGCGGGACCTGCGCACCGACTCCGGTCGACCGGAGGCACGATGACGCTGTGGTGGCTCGGCGCGGCGCAGGCCCAGGACTGGGCCCACTGGCCGATCACCATCACGGCCATGGCGCCGGAGGCGGTGTGGGTGATCGACCTCGACGACGACGCCGACAACGACGTGCTGTACGCCGCGGGCCAGGGCCGGATCGGGTGGTTCGAGACGATCGGAGGCGCGCCGACCGCGCACCACCTGGTGGCGGACGGGTTGGTCGCGCCGTACGACCTCGTGCCCGCGGACCTCGACGCCGACGGCGACCTCGACCTGGTGGTCGCCGGGTACGGCGCGGTCACCGTGCTGTGGGACGAGGGCCCCGGGTGGTCGGCCCCGGAGGAGATCGGCGCCGAGAGCGGGCGGCTGATCGCGGTCCGCGCGGTCGACCTCGACGGGGACGCCGACCTCGATCTGGTGGCGATCGCGGCCGACGCCGATCTCGTCGTGTCCTACGCGAACGACGGCGCCGGCGGGTTCGGCCCGTCGACCCCGGTCGTCGCGGTCGACGATCCGCTCGCCCTCGCCGTCGGCGATCTCGACGCGGACGGCGACGCGGACCTGGTGGTCGGCGGAGCGCCGGTCGACGGGCTGGCGTGGTTCGCGAACGACGGCGCCGGCGGGTTCGGTGCGCCGGCCGTGGTCGACGGGGTCGAGACCCGGGGCGCGGTCGCGGTCGACCTCGACGCCGACGGGGACCTCGATCTCGCCGGCACGAACTGGGACGATGGCGTCCGGTGGTACGTCAACGACGGAACGGGCGCGTTCGGCGCCCCGATCGGGCTCACCCACTCGAACCGCGGCGGAGACGAGCGGCTGGTCGCGGGCGACGCGGACGGCGACGGAGACACCGACCTGGTCGCCACGGTCTTCGACGTCGACTGCTACACCCCGACGGACTGCTACGACGGCGACCGGCTGGTCGTCGCGTACCTGAACGACCTCGCGGGGTTCACCGAGGTGACGGTCGACGAGCGGTACGGCCTCGGCCTCGGGATCGGGGAGATCGACGGGGACGGCGACCCGGACCTCGCGCTCGGGGACGTCGACGGCGCGCTGCGGTGGTACGACCGACGCGCGGACGGCTGGGGCGCGGGCGAGCAGCTGACCACCTCGGTGTCGTGGCCGCGGTCGGTGGTGGCGTCCGACCTCGACGGCGACGGTGACCTCGACGTCGCCGCGACGTCGAACGACAGCTTCCGGATCACCACCTACGAGAACCT
>JBEBJW010000769.1:0-4255 GCA_040079715.1 Myxococcota bacterium
CTCCAGTCGCCGCCCCGACCACCGGGGTCGTGACCGGCCAGGTCGTCGATCCGACCGGCGCGCCGTACCCCGGGCTGACCGTCCGGTTCGGGGTCCAGGCCGTCACCACCGACGGCGACGGGCGGTTCCGGACCACGCTGCCCCCCGGCGAGTACGAGGTCGAGGTCGACGTCGAGGGCCTGTTCGTCCCCGGCGAGCTCGTCGCGACCGTCGCGCTCGGCGCGGTGACCACCGTCGACGTGGCGCTCCAGGCCGACGATCCCGAGGCGCTCGAGGTCGTGGTGTACGCGCCCGAGGTCGTCGGCGGGGTCAACGCGTCGATCGCCGAGCGCCGCGACGCGACCGCGGTGACCGAGGTGATCGGCGCCGAGCAGATGGCGAAGTCCGGCGACTCGAGCGCCAGCGCCGCCCTCGCGCGCGCCACCGGGCTCACGATCGTCGACGGGCGGTTCGTGTACGTCCGCGGCCTCGGCGACCGGTACTCGAGCACGCTGTTGAACCTGTCGTCGCTCCCGAGCCCCGAGCCCGAGCGCCGGGTCGTGCCCCTCGATCTGTTCCCGACCGGCCTGCTCGAGTCGGTCACCGTCTACAAGACCTGGTCGCCGGATCTGCCGGGCGAGTTCGGCGGCGGCGTCGTGGCGCTCGAGACGCGCGGGATCCCGGATCGCCCGTACACCCAGGCGACGATCACCGCCGGGTGGATCTCCGGCACCACCCTAGAGACCGCGCCGTCCGGGTTCACCGGCCCGACCGACTGGCTCGGGTTCGGCCTCGGCCCCCGCGCCCTGCCCCAGCGCCTCGACGACGCGACCCGCGATCGGCCGCTGGTCGAGGGCGACCTGTTCACCGACGGCTACACCGCCGAGGAGCTCGCCGCGATCGGGCAGTCGGTCGACGCGTCGCGGTGGGGCGTGGCCGAGCGGACCGTGCCCCCGGACGTGTCGGTCCAGCTCGGGATCGGGCGGCGGATCGACCTCGGCGGCCCCGTCCTCGGGCTGTTCGGCGGCCTCACGTTCGGCAACGCGTGGAGCGTCGACGAGTACACGCTGCGGTTCTACGATCTGGGCGCCGGCGGCGCGCTCGAGGAGTCGAACAGCTACCGGTTCCACGACCTGTCGAACCAGATCGTGCTCGGCGGGATCGCGAACGTCGGCCTGCAGCTCACGCCGGACCACGGGGTGTTCTACACGCTGTTCCTGTCGCGGAGCAGCTCGGCGATCACCCGGAACTACCGCGGGTTCAACGCCGACGTCGGGACCGAGATCGACGTCACCCGCCTCGACTGGGTCGAGCGCCAGCTCCTGTTCAACCAGCTCCGGGGCGAGCACCGGTTCCCGGCCCTCGGCGGGTTCGGCGTCGACTGGCGGTACGCGCTGTCGACCGCGACCCGCGACGAGCCCGATCAGCGCGAGTTCCGGTACGACCTCGAGGAGGGCACCGGCCAGTACCTGATCTCCGACCGGCCGGAGGGCAACAACCTCCTGTACTCGACCCTCGGCGACCGGAACCACGACGCGCGCCTCGACCTGTCGCTGCCGTTCGGGTCGGACGATCGCCCCGGCAAGGTCGCGGTCGGCGGCCAGCTCGTCGTGCGCCACCGCGACGTCGACACCCGGCGGTTCTCGTACTTCGAGCGCGGGATCCTGTCCGAGGAGGACCGCCCGCTGCCCCCGGAGGAGCTGTTCTCGGGCGACCGGATCGGCCCGGACGGGTACGAGCTGCGCGAGGTCACCCGCGCGACCGACAACTACTTCGCCGACCAGACGGTGAAGGCCGGGTACGTGCTGACCGACTTCCCGTTCGACGCGATCGCGCACCCGGTGTGGGGGTTGCGTGACCTGTCGGTGTCGGGCGGGTTGCGGATCGAAGACAGTGAACAGACCGTCACGACCTACGCGCTGTTCGACCCGGACCCCGACCCGATCGTCGCCCGGCTCGCGAACACCGATCTGCTGCCGTCGGTCACCGCGACCCAGGCGCTGATCCCGGCGACGGACGACCCGAACGGGGCGGCGATGCTGGTCCGGGCCGGGTACGCGCGGACCGTGTCGCGCCCGGACTTCCGCGAGCTGTCGGAGGCGCCGTTCAACGACGTGACCGGCGGCCGGGAGGTGTTCGGCAACCCGGACCTCGAGCGCGCCCGGATCGACCACTACGATCTCCGGTGGGAGTGGTACCCGCGCGCCGGCGAGCTCGTGTCGCTCGGGGTGTTCCGCAAGCAGTTCCACGATCCGATCGAGACGGTGGTGGTCCCGTCGGCCTCGCTGTCGGTCACCTGGCAGAACGCCTCCGCGGCGACGAACGACGGGATCGAGGCGGACCTGCGCAAGACCCTCGCCGGGACCGAGCTGCCGGTGCTCGAGCACCTGTACCTCGCCGCGAACGGCGCGCTGATCCGGTCGCGGATCCAACTCGGCGACACCGGCGGCGTGCAGACGTCGAACGATCGGCCGCTGCAGGGTCAGTCGCCGTGGGTCGCGAACGTCCAGCTCGGGTACGACGACGGCGACGCGAAGACGATCGTCACCGCGTCGTTCAACGTGGCCGGGCCGCGGATCGTCGAGGTCGGGGCGCTCGGGGCGCCGGACACCCTCGAGCAGCCGGCGCCGCGCCTCGATCTGCTGCTCCAGCAGGGGTTCGCCCGCGACTGGTCGGTCCGGCTGCGCGCCCGGAACCTGCTCGACCCGAACGTGAAGCTGACCCAGGGCGACGCGGTGGTCCGCGAGGGGCGTGACGGCTGGTCGGCGCTGGTGTCGCTCGAGTGGAAGCCCTGACCCCGACTGCCATCGGTTCGAAACCGAACGGCGCGACAACGTCACACTCCGCCCAGATTCCCGTCACCCGCATTCGATAGTGTAATCCCAACGGTTCGGAGGAAGCGATGCGACACAGTCTCGTCATCGGCCTGATCGGCCTCGTGGCAGCTTGCAGCGGCGAAACGAAGACCATCACCAACACCAAGACCAACGTCGACACGAACACCATCACCAACACCAACACCAACACCAACACCGTCGTCGAGAACGCCCAGTGCGACGGCGCCGGCGTGTGCGTCCTGACCGGCGTGATCGTGAAGGACACCACCCTCACCGCCGACAAGCAGTGGGTCCTGTCGGGCGGCGTGTTCGTCGGGAACGACATCGACGAGACCGTGCTGACGATCGAGCCCGGCACCACGATCTACGGCGAGAACTCGACCCGCGGCATGCTGGTCGTGACCCGCGGCTCGAAGCTGATCGCCGAGGGCACGAAGGACGCGCCGATCGTGTTCACCTCGTCGAAGGCCCCGGGCTCGCGGGCCCGCGGCGACTGGGGCGGCCTGATCCTGAACGGACGGGCGCCGATCAACAACTGCGCCGAGGGCACCACCGGGGTGTGCGAGCAGTTCGGTGAGGGCGGGACCGGGTACTTCGGCGGCACCGACGCCGACGACTCGAGCGGCTCGCTGTCGTACGTCCGGGTCGAGTTCGCCGGGACGCTGATCAGCCCGGACAACGAGCTGAACGGGATCGCGTTCCAGGGCGTCGGCCGCGGCACCTCGGTCGACTACCTCCAGGTCCACATGAACGCCGACGACGGGATGGAGTTCTTCGGCGGCACGGTCGAGTGGAAGCACCTGCTGGTCACCGGCGTCGGCGACGACTGCCTCGACTGGACCGACGGGTGGCAGGGCAAGGGCCAGTTCTTCGTCGGCCAGCAGTTCGACGACAGCGGCGACCAGGGGATCGAGGCCGACAACAACGCCGAAGACAACGAGGCGAGCCCGCGGTCGACCCCGACCCTGTCGAACCTGACGCTGATCGGCAGCCCCGACTCGACCTCGTCCGACTACGGCGCGCTGCTCCGCGAGGGGACGGCCGGCTCGCTCCACAACGTGATCCTGACCGGGTTCAACGCGGCGTGCCTGTCGCTGTCGCAGCCGGCGACGCTCGACCAGATCGCGGGCGGCGACCTGACGATCGCCGACTCGATCCTGAACTGCGCGGTGCCGTTCAAGTCGGACGACGGCAACGGCGACGTGCTCGACGCCGACGTCCAGGCGTTCTGGGAGCTCGACGGCACCAACGTCGAGGTCGACCCGGAGCTCGGCGCCCCGTACGACCTCGAAGCGCCCGACTTCACCCCCGCCGCCGGCTCGCCCGCGGCGTCCGGGGCGGTGATCCCGGCCGGCGCGTTCTTCGACGACGTGGCGTACCGCGGCGGCGTGGACCCGGCGGACGACTGGACCCTCGGCTGGACCATCCACGACCGCAAC
>JBEBJW010000770.1:0-4253 GCA_040079715.1 Myxococcota bacterium
CCCCGGCCCCGCCGACCCCCGTCCCGCGGGTGGTCCAGGGCCTGAACAACGACAGCTTCCTCCCGGGGACCGGCGCTGGGGCGGTTCGGGCGGGCACCACCACCGCGACCCGCGCTACCGACGAGACGATGTCGCTCGACGAGGCCGTGGCGTCGGCGATCGTCCCGTACGCGAGCGTCACGAACCCGCCGAAGGTCCGGTTCAAGGGGACCCTCGACGTCCCCGAGTCGGTGCGGGCGGCCGGGATCCAGGGCCGGGTCGAGGTGTCGCTGACGATCGACGCCGAGGGCCGGGTCACCGCGATCGCGGTCACGGCGTCGCTCACCCCGGAGGCCGACGAGGCGTGCCGGGCGTCGCTGGCGAAGTCGCGGTGGAAGCCCGGCGATCGAGACGGCGTGCCGGTGATCACCACCAACGTCCCGTTCTCGTGCAAGTTCGAGATGACCCCGGACTGACCCTGGACCCTGCCTCCATGCTCCTGCTCCTGTCCACGTTGACCGCCGCGGTCGCCCAACAGCCCCCTGCTGAAACGCCCGCTGTGCCGCCGCCTGCCCCGGGCGATGCCCCGGCCGAGCTCCCGCTGGTGACCGGGCCCGCGGTCGCCACCTACGTCGAGGCGCCGTATCCGCCGGAGGCCGAGGCGCAGGGCCTCGAGGGCATCGTCAAGCTGCGGATCTCGCTCTCGGCGACCGGCGTGGTCGACAACGTCGAGGTGCTCGAGGCGGCGGGCCATGGGTTCGACGAAGCCGCCGTCGACGCCGTGCTCGCGATGACCTGGACCCCCGCCGCGACCGCCGAGGGCCCGGTCGCGGTCGTGTTCGACTTCGACTACGGGTTCGTGCTGAAGCCGGAGGTCGTCGACGCGCCGGTCGCGGTCGAGCCGCCGGTGAATCTCGAGGGCCAGATCGTCGAGATGGCGACCCGCACGCCGCTCGCCGGGGTGCTGGTCGGGGTCGCCGGGACCGAGCTCGCGACCGAGACCGCGGCGGACGGCTCGTTCTCGCTCCGGGGCGTCCCGGTGGGGCAGGCCACGCTGACGCTGCGGCACGTCGGCCACGTCGACGAGCAGAAGACGGTCGAGATCGCCGCCGGCGAGGCCACGGTGGTCAAGCTGTGGATGCGGGCCGAGGCGTACCGCGACAACGAGGTCGTCGCGCTGTACGACCGCCCGAAGGACGAGGTCACGCGCCGGACGATCTCGATCGAGGAGGTCCGCCGCGTCCCCGGCACGTTCGGCGACCCGGTCCGGATCGTCCAGACGCTGCCCGGTGCGGCCCGCACCCCGTTCGGCACCGGCCTGCTGGTGATCCGCGGCGCAGATCCCGAAGACTCCGGCGTGTACATCGACGGGATCCGGGTCCCGATCATCTACCACCTGACCGGCACGACCTCGGTCCTGTCACCGGACCTGATCGAGTCGGTCGACTACCTGCCGGGCGGGTACGGTGTCCAGTACGGCCGGACGATGGGCGGCACGGTCGACGTCCACACGAAGTCGACGTTCGACGAGCACGGCAAGCTCGTGTGGGGCACCGACATCCTCGACAGTCAGGTGTACTACGAGGGCCGGCTCGGCAAGAACCACCGGCAGGGCCTCGCGGTCGGGGTCCGTCGGTCGTACATCGACGCGTTCATCCCGTTGTTCCTCGGCGACAGCGAGTTCACGTTCAAGCCGCGGTACTGGGACTACCAGGTCAAGTGGGCCCCGACCCTCGACGGCGGCGACGAGGTGTCGACGTTCCTGTACGGGTTCGACGACCTGCTCCGGGTCGGCACCCCGGCCGACGTGGCGCAGGGCGCGGACCAGGACACCCAGGGCGACCTGCAGGTCAAGTACAGCTCGCACCGGGTGGTGTTCCGGTGGCGGCACGAGGTGACGGACGACCTCGCGTTCGAGCTCCTGCCGAGCGTCGGGATCGACTCCACCAACACCGGCCTCGGCCAGGAGTTCGGCATCCAGTCGACGAACTGGGTCGGCCAGGTGCGCCTGCAGGCCCCGTGGAAGGTGATCCCGGAGATCGAGCTCGTCCCGGGCCTCGACTTCTTCGGCGACCTGTGGAAGTTCGAGTTCGTGTCGGCGGTGAACTTCGAGGCGATCGACGACCCCCTCGCCGAGCGCGAGCCGGTCGGGTTCGACGGCCACGGCACGGTCTGGTCGCCGGACCTGTTCCTCCGGGCGAACCTCCGCCCGCTCGAGCACGGCTCGGACCGCCTGCTGATCACGCCGGGGATCCGCGCGAACCTCGTGTTCCTCGACGCGAACGGCGGGATCGCCGGCGACGCGCCGATCCCGACCACCACCGCCACCTCGCTCGACCCGCGCCTGCTGGCCCGGTACCAGGTGGTCCCGGATCGGTTCGCGATCAAGGCCGCCAGCGGCCTGTACCACCAGCCGCCCCAGCCGCAGGAGTCGCTCGGGGTCGGCGGCGCGTCGACCACCGGGTTCGAGCAGAGCTGGTCGACGTCGGTCGGGTGGGAGCAGCGGCTGACCGAGGCCCTGTCGTACGACGTGGACCTGTTCTACCGCCGGATGGACGATCTCGTCGTGTTCGACGAGAACTGGACCGGCTTCGGGTCGAACCCGTACTTCAACGGCGGCGACGGCCGGGCGTACGGGCTCGAGGTGATGGCCCGCCACGACCCGGTCGGGCGGTTCTTCGGGTGGGTGAGCTACACGCTGTCGCGCGCGTCGCGGCGGGACCCGTTCGTGTGCGACGAGACGAGCGCCACGCCGGAGAACACGCTGTTCGGCACCGGGGCGTGCTGGTACCTGTTCGGGTTCGACCAGACCCACATCTTCTCGGCCCAGGCGGGCTACGACCTGCCGCTCGACTTCGGGGTCTCGATCCAGGCCCAGTTCGTGACCGGCAACCCGTCGAGCGACTACAACGCCGGCGTGTACGACGCCGACTCCGACATCTACAACGGGTTCCGGATCGGCGACCTGAACGGCGACCGCCTGCCGCCGTACTTCCAGACGAGCCTCCGGTTCGACAAGTTGTGGACGTTCAAGCACTGGCAGCTCGAGACGTACGTCGACCTGCTGAACGCGGTGCGCGGGGTGAACCCCGAGTTCACCGTGTACAACTTCGACTACACCGAGTCGGCGTACGTGCGCGGGCTCCCGTTCATCCCGAACGTCGGGATCGAGGCGAAGTTCTTCCCATGATCGCCCCTCCCCTCCTGGCCCTGCTGCTCGGCTGCGTGATCAACGGCGACAAGTACCCGCGCCCGCGCGACCTCACCCCGGACTGGATGGTCGACCGGACGCGGATCCTCGGCGTGCGGGCAGACCCGCCGGAGGCCGTGCCCGGGCAGGTGGTCACGTTCCAGTCGCTGATCGGGATGCCGGTCGGCGGCGAGGTCGAGCTCGGCGTGGTGTGGCTCGCGTGCCTGGTCGACCCGGACGCGGCGTGGGCGTTCGGGTGCGATCTCGGCGCGGTCGACCTCACCGCTCCGACTCCGCCCGGGACGACCACCACCGGCGCGTTCGCCACCGGAGTGATCGGGTTCGAGCCCGGGATCCCGCCGGTGTACCCCGTCCCCGACGACGCCCTCGACGACCTCACCGACGACGAGGCCCTCGAGGGGCGGTACGCGCTGATCCAGGTCCTCGCCCTGCCGCAGGACGTGCTGGCGGAGCTGTCGTCCGGCGCGCTCGCGTTCGAGGACGTCGACTTCGCCGTGGTCGAGTCGGCGTACAAGCGCCTGATCGTCAGCGCGGCCGAGACCCCGAACCACAACCCCGAGATCGGCGCGTTCACCGTCGAAGGGGCTCCGATCGCGGCGGGTGCGGCGGTCCACGTCGATCCCGGCCAGCCGTACGAGCTCGGCCTGGTCCTGCCCGACGGCACGCGCGAGGTCTACGCGTACCAGAACAGCGACGGGACCGAGGAGGAGCGGGTCGAGGAGCCGTACGCGTCGTGGTTCTCGACCGGCGGCGAGCTGGCGGAGACGGTGACGCTGTGGCCGTACCTCCAGGCGACCTGGACCGCGCCCGAGGGCGTCGAGACCGGCCGGTGGTACGCGGTCCTGCGCGACCGGCGCGGTGGAATGTCGTGGTTCGTCCAGGACTGGACCACTGCGAACCCCGGATCGCGCTGATCGGCGGCTGGTGGCCGTGACGTCGCGCCGCGGACCCGGGAATTCCCGCTCGACGCTCGGGGTGGGATTCACCTGCCCCAACCGAAGGGCTCCGGGTGGGGGCATCCGGAGGGGTGGGCGAACCCGAGCCCTGGTTCACCCCGCCCACG
>JBEBJW010000771.1:0-4252 GCA_040079715.1 Myxococcota bacterium
GCTCCGGCTGCGGTTCGGCGACGGGGCGTCGGCCCGGCCGGACCTCGAGGCGGCGGCGGCGCTCGCGCAGCGCGCGGGGGACGCGGGGATCGAGGCGCTCGCGCGGGTCCGGCTGGGGGAGCTGGCGAACGTGACGGACGGGACCGCGGCGGCGGCGCCGTGGTTCGACGAGGCGCGCGCGCTCGCCCGGTCGGTCGGCGACGTCCGGGTCGAGTGCCTGGCGGTGCTCGGGCAGGTCGACGGCGCGACCGGGGCTTCGGCGGAGGCGCGGGCCGAGGAGGCGCTGGTCCTGGCCCGTCGGATCGGCGACCTCGGGCTCGAGGCGGTGGCGCTCGGCAAGCTCGGGATCGCCGCGTTCGTCGCCGACCAGCGCGCCCGAGCGCGCGAGCTCCACCAGCGGGCGGCGGCGCTGGCCCGGCGGGTCGGCCACCGGGACGCCGAGGCCACCGCGATCGGGAACCTCGCGAACACGTTCAACGGGCACGACCCGGCGTCGGCGATCCACTGGTACGAGGCGGCGCTGGATGCGTTCCGGCAGATCGGGAACATCCGGCTCGAGGCGCTCGCGCGGACCAACCTCGGGGGCCAGTACGTGCTGCTCGGGGAGGCGGACCGCGGGCGGGCGGTGCTCGAGGACGCGCTCGCGGCGATCGGACCGCTCCGGATGCCGCACGCCGAGGCGATGGTCCGGGCGAACCTCGGGGTGGCCCTCGGCGACCTCGGTCGGCCGGACGAGGCGATCGCCCAGCTCGAGCGGTCCCTCGCGCTCGCCGCCGCCGCGCCGGGCAACACCCGGGCGGTGATCGGCGACGCCTCGATCACCCTCGCGCAGCTCGAGCCGCCGGAGCGGGCGGAGGCGCGGCTCGCGGCGATCGAGCGGGGCGGCCCGGACGGGATGCACGACTACGCCTGGCACCGGCTCCGGCTCCGGCGCGCGATCCTCCGGGCGTCCACCGACCCGGCCGGGGCGGCCGCGACCCTCGCCGCGGTCGAGCGCGACATCGCCGCCGGGCCGCCCGAGTCCAGGAGCTTCCGGCTGGCGACCGATCTCGACGAGGCGCGGCGGGTGATCCGCGGCGAGCTGTCGACCGCGTCGAGCGCGGCGGCGCCGATCAGCCCCCCCGCTCGAGGTACGCCTGGGTGAAGGTGTCGTCCGGGAGCTCGGTCTTCGGCACGTTCAGCTTGTGCGCGACGATCTCGAGCTTCGTCTTCGTGCCCTTCTGGACGTTGGTCATCGTGGTCTCGATCGGCAGGGTGACCGCGCCGTCCTTCGCGGTCTTCGTGACCTCGAGCACCTTCAGCAGCCCGGTCGCGTCGTAGAACTCGACCTTCTTCACCACCAGATCGGCCTTGCCGATCGTGGCGCTGATCTTGGTGTACGAGGTGTCGCTGTCGGTCAGGGTGGTCTCGACGACCCACGCCTCGGCCGTGTCGCTGGTGATCTTGTGGGTGCCGCCGGCGGCCTCGCGGATCTCGAAGTCCTCGAACGAGAAGTCGGAGCCGACGAACGAGCCCTTCCGGCCGGCGCCGCTGATGAAGTTCACCCGCTTGTACGCCGGCAGGTACAGCATCTGCTGGTCGCTCTTGCCGGGGTTGTCGACCAGCAGGAGCTGGGTGCCGGCGATGTCGGCCGGGGAGGTGATCCGCATGTACGACTTGACCACGTCGCCTTCGCGCCGGGACTTCAGCTCGACCTCGCGGACCCGCTCCGATCCCGACTTGCTCGCGATCGTCATCCGGATCGTCTGGATCGAGCTCTCGACCCGGTTCGCTTCACGGGCCTTCGCGATCACCTCGTCCGGCGTCTCGGCCTGCGCGGGCGATGCGAATAGGGCCAACAGCAACGTGACCACGGTCCCTCCAACGTGCCCCGACGTAACCCCCGCCGGAGCGGGGTTCATCCCGTCGTGGTCGCGGGTCGCGGCGACAGCGCCCGCTCGAGCAGCGCGACGGCGAGGGCCCCGGCGGCCTGCAGATCAGTGACGCCCATCTGCGCGAGCTGGCCTTCCTGCTCCATCCGGACCAGGCCGTACAGCAGCGCCCGGCCGGTGAGCTGGACCGAGAACGCGTCGATCGCCGGGTCGATCGCCCCGGTCGCCTGGCCGAGCCGGATCAGCGCGTCCAGGCGGCCGACGGTGGCGTCGTCCTGGACCCGGTAGGTCTCGGATCCGAGGAACCCGAGGTCCGACGCGGTGGTGAACGCGCGGAACATCTCGGGGTGGCTGTGGGCGAAGCCGAGGTACGCGATCGACATCACCCGGAGCGCTGCGATCGGGTCCTCCGGGGGCACCGAGGCGAGCGCGTCGGTCAGCACGCCCTGGAACGTGGTCATCGTCCGCTCGGCCACCGCGCCGAGCAGGGCCGCCTTGTCCGGGAAGTGCCGGAACGGGGCCGCGGGCGAGACCCCGGCGAGGCGGGCGGCCTCTCGCACGCTGACCTCCTTGCCCTGCGCGATCAGCCGCAGGGTCGCGGCGATCAACGCCTCCCGCAGGTTGCCGTGGTGGTACTGCCCGGTGGGCTTCCGCGTGACGCGAGGACGGCGGACGCGCGACTTCTCCGACATCCGTGCCCCGTACCACGTCGCGTCACCGCGCACATCCCGAGCGCGATCCAGCCCGGAGCGCGGATCCCCATGGCACACCCGCACGGGTCGCGTGGGTCGGGCGGCAAACTTACGGGTTCGGGCGCCGATCCCGCCGAGGCGGTTCCACCGGTGTCCGCTGACCCGGCGGCGCAGGCGGACGCGCCATCCGTCCCGATCGGGCACGATCGGTCGTCGATCGTCAGCCGGAGCAGGGCGTCGACGAACGACCGCCCGTCGGTGGTGACGGCGAACTGGGCGGGCGTGTCGGCCGCGGCGCAGGCCCACACGGCGTCTCCGACCGCGACCAGGCACCGGGCCGGCCCGTCGACGAGCGCGACCTCGACCGGCGGCGGGGCCGCGCGATCCCACCCGAGCAGGGCCGCGCCGTTGATCGCGACCAGGCACCGGTCGGCGACGCAGGCGTAGCCGGTGGCGGCGAGCGGGAGCGCAGCCAGCAGCGAGAACCCGTCGGGATCCCCGTGCCACAGGCGCGCCCCGCCGGCGTCGTCGAGGGTCGACACCACGATCCCCGACCCGTCCGGTCCCGGACCGAGGACCACCGCGAGGATCGCCGCGGGATCGGGGGACGGGACCGCTTCCCACGCGGCGTGATCCGTCGATCGGAGCACGATCGGCGCCCCGTCGGCGAACCCGGACGCCCACCACCCGTCGCCGCCCGCCGCCACCGTCCGGAGGTCCACCGGCGGGGACCCGGTCGCGGTCGTGGTCGCGGTCAGCGTCACCGGGACCCACGTCGCGAACCCGTCCTGCGACGACGCGAGGGCGTCACCGTCCGGGTCGTCGACGATCGCGATCGCCTCGGTCGACAGGTCGGCGATCGCGGTGATCGGCCGGTCGAGCGCGGTCGGCTCGGTCGAGCACCCGCCGTCGGTCGACCGGAGCAGCCCCGACGCGGTCGCGATCCACCAGCTCCCATCGGCCGGATCCCGCCACACGTCGCGGACCCCGGGCAGCGCCTCCTCGCACACCCGCTCCCACCGGTCGTCGCCGTCCCCGGCCCCCGCGTCCGGCCGCGCGACGATCCCCCAGGTCGTGTGGGCGCCGACCAGCGCGCCGTCGATCACGAACGGGCGCAGCCCGATCGGCCCGATGGTGTCGTGGGCCGACGCGGCGATCGCGAGCCAGCCGATCACCCGCCGCCCCGGGGCGGGGCGTCCCATCGGATCCCGGGCCGACGACTCAATGACACTTGCCGCCCTTCGGGCCCGCCACCACCATCGCTGCCACGTCGCCCGCGTCGGTCGGCGGGCGGGTCGAGCCGTCGCGCAGATCGATCACCGTGAGCGACGCGTCCGCCGGGTCGAACGCGTACACGAACGACGGGTCGAGGCCGTCCTGCAGGCGTCGCCCGGACGCGGCCGCCCCCGGCGCGCCGATCGCCGGTCGGGCGTACTCGGCGAACGACCCGAGCGACACGAGCGACACGTCGCCCGAGCCTGCGTTCCCGATCGCGGCCACGTCGGCGTTGGTCACCACCACGTCCGGGTCCGACCCGACCGGGACCTCGGCCGCCACGGCGTCGGTCTCGGTGTCGACGATCGACACCTGGTCGAGCGCCGGCTGGAGCGCGACCCCGTACCGGAACCCGTCGAACCGGAGGGCGGTGCACGGCGCGTCGAGCGGGATCCGGGTCGTGACCACGAACGC
>JBEBJW010000772.1:0-4244 GCA_040079715.1 Myxococcota bacterium
GCGAGGGGCCTCCGGGGCTGCCGGCCGAGCTCGGCGCCGCGCGCGATCGGGTCGTCGCCGGCACGGCGGTCGAGGCCGCCGTCGCGGTGATCGAGCGCGCCGTGGAGCGCGCGGCCGACACGGCGATGGCGCCTGGAGGGGCCGGCCTGATGCAGGTCGCCCGCGTCCCGGGCGTGCTCGCGGCGCTCGACGCCGCCGTCGGCCGGAAGCGCGAGCGCCGGAACCCGTTCGGGAAGCACGCCGGACTGCGGATCTCGAAGAAGACCTACGACCGGCAGCGCGCGTACCGGTTCAAGAAGAACTACGGGCGGTGGCTGCCCTTCCTGGTCGTGTGGGACGGGGCGCTCCGGCTGATCGCCTCGGAGGCGCGCATCCGGCGCCGGTTCAAGCCGGGGTTCGTGCTCGACGACAACCTCGTCGGGCTCACCGCGCAGACCGGGACCGGCGATGCGGTGGTCTACATCCACCCCGACAAGCTCGCGCAGGTGGTCCGCGCGCACCGGGAGCGGCCGATCGCGATCGCCGCGTTCGTGCACGGAGTCGCGGCACATGAACTCACGCATCTCGACCATGGCCTTGGCCATGGTCATGACGAGCGGTACATCGCGGCGCGGGAGGACCTGGGAGCCGCAACCGGGCATCTGCTGCCGGCGATCGCGCTCCTCGTCCAGAAGGTCCTCGGGCTGCCGGAGGTCGACGGGGGCGACGCGAAGCGGGCGGCGCGGCTCGAGCTCGACCTCGAGCGTATTCGCGCGACCGTGAAGGAGCAGCGCGGGCGGATCGCTGCCCTGGTCCGGGCCGAGGATCAGCGGCGGGCGGCGGCGATCTTCGAGGCCGCGGCTTCGGCCATTCGTTCTCGGCCGCCGGCCGGCGTCGACCTCAACTACGTGACCGCGTTCCTCACGCGGCAGAGGGGAGCCCTTTTGCGCGCCATCGCAGCCGTGGACTGGACCCGCGCGTGATGCCCCGGGACTCTCCCTGCATATGCTGGCCCTTTCCTTGGCCTTACCGGCCGTCCTACGCTGACGAGCCGAACCGCCGGGAGGCTCGCTCGATATACCCGTACTCCAATCGGAAGGGCGTCCGACGCGGAGCCTGGCGCCAGTCAAGCTCTCTTGGTCGGCGACCCGGGGTCTGGGGTCCAGAAGGCAGGACGGAAGGGTGGCCAGAAGCAGGTGGATCTGGACGCAATCACAGCCAGACCAAGCGCTCTATGCCCAACCTGGTTGCCGCATCGGTAACTAACCGCCGGGTATCGTCTTCCGTGAACCGCCCGACGGCGGCCGACAGCACCGCGCCATACGGCCGCCCGTCTTTGGCCTCGAAGGCTCTCTCGTGAATCGACATCAGGATCGCCTTCCAGTCCTTGGCCTTCCCCCAGGCGATCACACGTCCGTCGGACAGTCGCCGCCCGTGGGGCCGCTGGTACTCTTGGACCACCGTTGGCGCGGGCACTGTACCTGTGGCCAGAAGCCCCAGCACCCGCATCGCCCCGCTGGGGTCCGCGAGCGTGGACCGGCCGTACCCCTTCATCACGGTGTCCTTGATGTAGACGCGCACCTGCCGCTGGTCCATGTAGTGGCCGAGCTGCCCGCCCACCTCGGGATCGCGGGACCATGCCTCGTAGTGGGCGGACTTCTCTACCCAGCTCAGCCGGGCCCAATCGACCGCTTCGGCGACGGCCCAGAGCTTGCGCCTCATGCCGACGCGAACGTCGTCGGGAACCCTCATTGGACATTCCCGGGTGGCATTGGTTCAGGGAAGTCAAACATCGGAAGTTCCAGGTCAGGATCGCCCTCTCGGAGCGCGAGCGAGGCCTGATCCAGCATCCACTCCCGCATGTATGAACCTGCCGAGGCGTCTCGGAATTCGATGAGCCGATTACCGAGTCCGAGGCGCTCTAGCGGCCCACCCTTCGCCGCCTTGTCGAGTTCGACCACCTCGGCGATACGGCGGATATCGGTCACGAAGTCCAGGACGATGACCTTCTCCTTGTGAGGGGTCACCCGTAGGCCGCGGCCGAGCTGCTGCACGAATATCCTTCGGCTGTGCGTCGCGCGTAGGAAGACTACGAGGTCCACATCGGGCACGTCAACGCCCTCGTTGAACAGATCTACGCTCGTCAACAGGTCCATTTCTCCGGCGCGAAAGCGTGCCATCAAGAGCTCGCGTTCGCGAGGGTCCATCTCACCAGAGACTGCTTCAGCCTTGAAGTCGTACCTCCTCAACATGGCGGCGAACTCGGTCGCGTGAACGACGGAAGGGCAGAACACTATCCCCGCCTTCCGGCGCTCCCCATCGAAGACCTCTCGAATTCGACGGACGGCCTGCTCGTCCCGAACCGGAATGATCAGTCGCTTGTTGAGCTGCGAAAGTGAGTATTTATGCCGAGAAAGGCCCTGGATCATCGACCAGTCGATATTGTCCGCACACAGCCGGTAGTCCACCTCCGACAGAAACCCGCGCTTGAGGCCGTCCGCGATCCCGTACTGGACGACCGGGGCACCGAGGCTCCGGTCGATGTCGAATCCGTCGCCGCGCCAGGGCGTGGCCGTCGCGCCCGCCAGCATTTTCGGCTTCAAGACCTCGACCACGCGCTGAAAGGTAGCCGCTCCGATGTGATGGGCCTCATCAACCACGACCAGCCCGACCGGGGGCATGTCCCCCACGTTCGTTGCGATGCTCTGCACGGTGGCGAAGATGATGCCATCCCATAGCTTCGGCCGCTCGGTACCGCTAAGATGCTCCGTTCGGACCCACTTCGGGAGCTGGGGCCAAAAACTGCGATGAAGCTGCTCAACGAGGTCGCGGGTGTGGGCCAGAACGAGAGCGCGACCGTGCTCCACCAGATTGTCACGGAACAGGTCGGCCACCACCTCGGCCATGACCACGGTCTTACCCAGCCCGGTCGCCAACACCACCTGGGCACGGCCAACGTCCGTCAACGCTTCCCGCATCAGCCTCACGGCGTCGAGCTGGTAGTCGCGCAACGCACGCCGTTGGGAGGAATACTCGGGAGCCTCCGCCATCAACGTCAACAACACCTCAGGCGTGGCGAGTTCGATCTGAAGTCCGAGGCGGCCGTACCGTTGAACCTCCTCGTAGAACCCGTGCCCCGGCACGCGGGAGACGGCAACAATCATCCGGTGAGCACCGTAGTACCTCGCCGCTTCGACAACCTCGCTGACGGCCTTCGGGGTCGGGGGGCTTGTCGTGGTGTGCTTGCACTGAAACACCCAAAGTTGGCCACCTCGGACGCCAAGAACATCAGCCCCCCGGTCCCCAGATCCGCCAACGATCCGAACGTCGTCGAATCCGCTGGCAACCATCAGTCTCGCGGTGTCGCGCTCGAACGCCTGCCAGGGACCGAGCAGCAGCCGATCGCGGTCCAGAAATCCGGGGTCAAGCATCGCTATCATCGGTTCCGCGGCTCACGGGCGCAAGAAGCTCAACGGCCAGCGCTGCCCTGAGCACCTTCTCGCGCGACGCCAACGCGATGTCGGCAGGCTCCTGCTCGGCGAGCCACTGGGCGTCGCGGAGCAGCGCCTCGTGGTTCGCCATGACGCGAGCCCGCGCCTCCGAGGTGGCTGCCGGGTACTGGTAGTTGAGGTCCGAATATACCGCGTCCCAACAGCGCCCGTCGAAGAACAACTCCGGGTGTCCCTTCATGAAGTCGATGATCGTCCGCGGGCCGGCGTACTCCAGGAAACGACCATCGGCGACCACCTTGGCGGGGTTCGGCACCGCGCGGGCGGCCATCTTGTGGTGGATGGCCTCCTGCTCGCTGCTGGGAAGGTCGGCGAAAAGCCGCGCCCCGTCATCCGCGTCGATGTTCACCGGCAACGTTCCGGCGATGTTCCGGAACAACATCGTCGCGCCGTTGGAGAGAGGCACAGCGTCGAGTTTCATCGGGCCTGCGTACTTATCACGCAGATCGGCCAGAATGGCGGAGAACGGGAGGGCCCTCGGCTGGCTCTTGATGAAGTCCGCCGTCTTGTACGCCAGCTCGGCCAGCAGGCCGTCGAGCGGCGTCATAGTCGCCGAGCGAAACACCGCGTGTTTCATGTTCACGAAGAACTCGGTGTCGCCTTGAGGGAGGGAGCGAGCCCGCCAGGGGCGATTCTCACCTTCGAGGTCAGGGTCGTTTCCCTGCACGCCGAACGCCTTGACCTCCCACCGAACTGCGCTGGCATCGTGAACGTACTGCCGGGTGAGGTCGGGGAGCGGGGTGCGCGGAGGGGGCG
>JBEBJW010000773.1:0-4236 GCA_040079715.1 Myxococcota bacterium
CCGGCGAGGTCGAGCGGAACCGGTGGGAGAACCTGCCGCTGCTCCGCCCGCACCACGAGGTGAAGTTCGTGATCGCGTCCCGGCGGGACTACGAGTGGTCGCGCGAGGTCGTGCGGACCCACGGGCTCGCCGATCGGGTCCGGGCGGTGCTGTTCTCCCCGGCGTGGGGGAGCGTGTCCCTGCCGGACCTCGCGGCGTGGATCGTGGACGACCGGCTGCCGGTGCGGTTCCAGGTCCAGCTGCACAAGGTGGTGTGGGACAAGGACGCCCGCGGGGTGTGAGCCCGCCGCCCGGGCTACTCCCGTGCCTCTGCCCGCGCCCCTTCCCCTGCCCGTCCCGCCTGTCCGTCGGATCGGGCGCGGGGTGAGTGGGCGCTGGTCTGCATGTGCCACAACGTGCGCCGAATTCATCTTCGCCCCGGACTTCGTCGGGCGAAGCTGAATTATGTTCACCCCACCCTAGCAGGCCTCGGGAAAGCTCGCTTCGCGAGGTTCCCGGCCTGCTAGATGCCGATGGCTCGCCTTCGGACCGCCGCCCTCCGGGCGACCCTCCGCTCCCTGCGGCTCCTCGGTCCGATGCAAGTGCCGGTTGTACCGTTGGGGGCGGTCCGGACCTGCGGTCCCTCGGTCGCTCCGAGTCGTCCCAGCGAGCCGGGACGGCGGCCCGAAGACTCGCGTCAGGAGCGCGTGAACGCTCCCTGAAGGGAGCATTCCCGAGCGCTCCTAGCCCTCCCCAGGGAGGGAATCCACGCGGCGAGGGTCGCGGGCCGGATGGCAACGACCCGCTGACGGTCCGCCGGTCCGCTGGCCGATCCCACCCCGACCAGGAGGACAGGGCGGGACGGGCAGAGGCACGGGCAGAGGGCAGGGGAGAAGCCTGTGGGCCGAGGCCGCTGGCGCGGCCTACGTCCCACACGCTCCTAGCCCACCGCTTCGCGGAAGTAGTGCGCCTTGTCGTTCAGCGACTGCCAGAACAGCTTCCACGGGCCCTTGCCGAGCAGGTCGCCGTGGAAGTACCCGGGCGGCTTCACCGGGGCGTGGCCCTCCGGCAGCACCGCGAGCTCGCGGCGGCGGGACTCGATGTCGTCCTTCAGCTTGTCGAGCCGCTGGATCTCGGCGTCGACCAGCTCGTAGAACCGGCCGAGCTTCGCGGTCAGCTCCTGCTGGGGCACGGTCGACTGCATCGCGTCGACCCACTCGCCGGCCACGAGGTTCAGGAAGTTCCGGAACGACAGGAAGCTGTTGTTCATCAGCTTGCGCGCGTTCGACCACTCGACCGGGCTCAGCTCGTCCTTGGTCTGGAGCAGCCGCCGCAGGCGGACGAGGCGGAGGTTGGTGATCGCCATTGCGGCCCGGAACAACAGGGCGACGTTGTCGATCCCGTCGACGCCGGGGTGGGTGGCGTGCCACTTGACCTTGCGCTCGTGCTTGTCGAGGAACCGCTGGATCCCGCTGCTGATCTTCATCTCGTCGTCGAACGCGAACAGCTTGTTCACCGACGGCCCGACCGCCTCGGGGATCGGCGCGGTGAGGTCCTCTTCGGCGCCCTGGGTCCGCGGGATGCTCACGCGATCGAAGAACTCCCAGATCCGATCGATCTCGTCCTCTTCGAAAATCGACTCGACGGTGGCCATGAACTCCGCTTCCGTCTTCGCGGCGATGCGGATGAGGCTGGCGATCGACGCCTGCTTGGCGGTCATGAAGCTCCTCGGGGGAGAATGGCGGCGGCTACCCTGGGGCGACCGACCGGGGGGCCGGGGTCCACCCAGGGCGGCCGGTGGATCCCGGTCGCGGGGGGACACCCCGCAGCTGAACGAGATCCGGCCTTGCCAGATAATGCGGCGCCGTGCACCGGACAACCGCGCCGGCTACAGCACGGGGGAGTGGAGGTCTCGTGGTCGTCACGGTCGTCGGTTGGTTCGCGCTGTCGCTCACCGGTCCTGCGGGAGCCGCCACCGGCCCGTCCACCACCGGCGACACCGGCACGCCGACCGAGACGCCGACCGGGACCACCGGGACCACGACCGGGACCACCTCCGACACCGCCGCGCCGTTCTGCATCGACTGCCAGAGCGCGAGCCAGCGGGTCGGCGATCCGGGCGGGAGCGCCTGCGCCACCGGGGTCAGCCCGGCGACGGTCCTCGGCGGGGCGTCGGTGGCAGCGCTGCTGGCGGGGCTGATCCGCCGTCGGTGATCGCGGGCGCGGAGGCGCCGTCAGAGCCGATCGTACTCGACGTACGCCCGCAGGATCGCGCACGCCCCGACCTTCGGCGGCTCGGCCATGAACCACGACGGGATCTCGCGCTGCTCCTTGTCGAACCGCCCGAGGCACGGGATCGCCGCCGCCCGCGCCATCAGCCGCGCCGCCTCGCGGACCGCGAACTTCCGGCGGGTCTCCTTGACGTTCTTGGTCGACATCGCGATCGACGGGGCCATCGTCGCGCCGAACGAGACCTGCTCGAGCTCGTACGCCTTGAACTCCTGCGCGAAGAACATCATCAGCCGGGCGGCGATCCAGTTCTGCTCGCCCTCGCGCGGGAGGTTCCGGGTCACGTTCGCCCCGACCTTCGCCTTGAGCGCGGCCGCGATCGCCGACAGGTCCGACCGATCGTCGGTGCCGTCGACGTACAGGCACATCAGCCCGCCCTGGACCTCGGCCCCGACCGACAGGATCAGGTCGTCGCGGTAGGTGTACTCGGCGCCGGCGTCGCGGAGCGTGGCGTCGAGCTCGGCCCGCTTCTTCGCCACGTCGCTCGACTCGGCCACCTGTCGGTCGACCAGCGCGTCCGGCTGGAGCGTGCCGAGGCCGAGGTTCTTCGCCTGGCGGTAGGTCAGGCCGAGCACGCCGCGCCCGCACGACTCCTCGGCCTCGCTGTCGTTCACCAGCGTCCACGGCCGATCCCAGGTCGGTGACGCCGCGGCGAACGAGAACACCCGGGCGAGCGCCGGCGGCAGCCCCTGCGACTCGAGCGCGCCCTTGAACGCGGTGTAGGCCGAGTCCTTCTTCGTGTACACCCACCGGTACTTCAACGGCTCGGCGTACACCTCGCGCAGCGCCTGGGCGTACGCCTCGTACAGCTCCTTGTCGGCCTCGAGCGAGCGGGCCCACTCCCCGTCGGTCAGCACCACCTTCGTCAGGTCCGGCACGGTCGGCTCGGTCAGGTCCCCGTTGTCGTCCTTCGCGACGCCGAGCTGATCGCGGCAGTTCGACAGCTGCCCGACGAACTCGCCCTTGCTCCGGTTCAGCCGGAACGCGCTGCAGGCGGCGCTGCCCGCGAACAGCCACCCCGACAACATGAACATCCCGGACACGATGTACACCGGGCTGAAGATCGAGCCCGAGCGGATCATCGTCCAGGTCTTCATCCACATGTTGCCGAGACGACTCGAGAACACCGCCGCGAGCCCACGGCGCCGGATCTCCGCCATCAGGCCGCGCGACATCCGGGCGGCGTTCGGCGACAGGCGCGGGCCCGACGCCTCTTCGGTCGCCTGGCGGATCGTCCGCGGGTCCGACTCGGCGACGATCACGAACCGCGGCCCCTCCGGGGTCACGAGCGAGAACGCGTCGCCGGACTGGACCGCGAGCGGGGCGGTGACCTGCTTCGGGCGGGCGGTGCCGGCGCGGAAGTGGAACACCGGCGCCGCGCGGTCGACCGGGGCGATGATGAAGCTGCTGTCCTGCTGGCGCAGCACCTTGACGTGCTGGGCCGCGACGCCGAGCGTCTCGGGCAGCGTGATGTCGCTCGCGCCGGGATCGGATCCGAGCCGGATCTCGACCCCGTCGAACGGGCCGAACTTCGTGCCGCCGAACTCCGGCGCGAGCTGGAGGAAGGTCACCGAGCGCATGTGGAGGTCCGCTGTCTGCCCGCCTGGGCCAGCGGGGTGGGTCAGCGTACCGCGGCCCGGACGGGGATGGCACATCGGACGGGTCGCAGTATGCTCACCGCCGGAGCGGCCGGTGAACATCTACCTCATCCCGTACACGGGGATCCGGCACTGGGTGGTCGCGTTCACCCTCGGCGCGGCCGGGTTGCTCGCCTGGTGGTGGGTGATGGCGCTCGAGCTCGAGATCGGGCCGATGCTGTACGATCGGTTCGGGGTGATCTGGTCGCGCGGGATGGAGGGCCCGCTGTACGTCGGGTCGCTGGTGATGGCGATCGCGGCGTCCACGCTGCTGGCGGAGGGGGCGCTCCGGCGCCGGGCGCTCCGGTGGCGGTTCTGGTGGGCGGCGGTC
>JBEBJW010000774.1:0-4231 GCA_040079715.1 Myxococcota bacterium
GGCGACAACGGCGCTCCCGGGGCGCCCCCAGCGGGCGGACCGGGGAGTGTACCGGATCACGGCATCTTCGACCGGACCTTCTCCAGGAACAGGCGCGCCTTGCCCTCCATGTCCGGCTCGGCCTGCCGATCGAGGATCGCGCGGACCTCGGCCGACCGATCCGGGTGGCGCATCGACCACCGCTCGCACGCCGAGTACGCGGCGGCCCGGACCCCGGCGGAGTCGTCGTCGAGGTACGGCACGACGAGGGTGTAGTCGTCGCCGACGTCGCCGAGCGCCCGGATCGCAGCGGCGCGGACCCCGTCGTCCTCGGCGCCCGCCGCCGCCCACTGCGCCACGTCCTGGATCGCGTCCTTGTCGGTCCCGGCCGCCCACCGATCGAACAGCACGCCGGCGGCGCGGGCCCGGACCTCGGCGGCCGGATCGTGCTTCAGGACCTCGATCAGGGTCGCGGTGCTGCCGGGGTCCTTCGCGAGCTTGCCGACCGCGTCCTCCCGCTGCCCGAGGCTGGTGGTGATCGCGGGATCGACCGCCGGCGGCAGCGCCCACGCCGCCGGCGTCGCGAGCAGCCCGACCGCCACCACCGCCATCGCCACCACCGCCGAGAACCGCATCGTCGCCTCCATCACCCTGGGGTTCGGGTGACCCGACCGTTCGTCACGGCGTGCAGGTGCGGTTCGTGCACGAGAAGGTCGCGGCGTCGCCATAGTCGGCGTACGAGGCTCCGGACAGGAGTATCACGTCGTCGACGGTGTTGTCGGTCGCGTCGACCCCGAACCCGGAGTTCACCACGTCGAGCGGGCTGCCGTTGGCGTTCACGCCGCCCCCGAACTCGCCCTCGTTCTGCTCGACGGTGCAGTCGGTCATCCGGAGGTCGGCGTAGGTCAGCCCGATCGCGCCCCCGGACCGGGCGGCGTTGCCGCGGAGCTCGACCCGCTCGAGCACCACCGCCGCGTCGCGCGCGTCGAGGCCGCCGCCCGACCCGTAGTTCTGGACCTCGTTGTCGAGGATCGCGCTGTCGATCACCGTCACCGGACCCTGGCTCCCGAGCGACAGGCCGAGGACGTAGATCCCGCCGCCGTGCCACAGCGCCGAGTTCCCGTCGACCAGCACGCCCTCGATCGTCACGCCGTCGTTGCCGGGGGCGACGAGGATCGCGCCGCCCTCCTCGGTCGACGAGTTCCCGACGAACGTGCCGCCGGTCCACCGGGTCTCCCCGACCCCGATCAGCTGGAGCGCGCCGCCCCCAGCGAACTCGTCGGTGGCGGCGTTCCCGTCGAACGTGGTCAGGATGTCCGCGGTCGACAGCCCGCCCGCCACCTTCACCGCGCCGCCCGACTCCGACTCGTTCGCGGTGAACGTGGTCCCGACGAGGGTCAGGCCGCCGCGGTTCACGTCCAGCGCCCCGCCGGCGCCTCCCGCGTGGTTCCCGGTGAACGCGCTGTCGGTCACGGTCAGCGGGGCGAAGGTCTCGATCGCGCCGCCGAACCCGGCATCGTTGCCGGTGAACGACGAGCCGGTCACCGTCGCCTCGCAGTGGCCGGTCCGGATCGCGCCGCCGGAGCCCACCACGACGTTGTCGTCGAACGTCGACCCGGTGATCACCAGGTGGCCCTCCACGCCGTGCGGTCCGTCGTCGGCGAGGTACACCGCGCCGCCGTCGTAGGCGTGGTTCCGGCTCACCACGCTGTCGGTGACGGTGACGTCGACGCCGTACACCGCACCCCCGCGGTCCTCCGCGGCGTGGTCGGTCAGCGCGCAGTCCTCGATCACCACCGCGCCGTCGGGCGCGTCGATCGCCCCGCCGCGCGACGCCCGGCCGTTCACCGCGGTCAGCGCCCGGACGGTCAACGTCCCCGCGCGGACCTCGAACACCCGCCCGAGCCGCTCGGCGTCGAGGGTGACCGCCGCGCGGTCGGAGGACCACGACGTGACGGTCCGGTCACCGTCGACCGTCAGATCGTGGGCGGCGTGGACGCCGTCGCACACCGCGACCGTCCCCCCGTCCGGCGCGCCGTCGAGCGCGCCCTGGATCGTCGCGAACCCGACCCCGTCGACCTCGGCGACCGGGACCGTCGCGGGATCGCAGTCGTCGCCGAGCCCGCAGCCCTCGGTCGCACCCGGGTACGCCGCCGGGTCCGCGTCGTCGCAGTCCCCGCCGGTCGCGACCACCGCGCACGCGGTGACCGCTGCGCCACCGAACGTGTCCCCGTCGGCGTCGTCGAACCCGTCGACCGCGTCGATCGCCTCCTCGTCGATCGCCCCGTCGCAGTCCTGGTCGACCCCGTCGCACCGCTCGTCGGCGCCGGGGAACCGGCCCGGATCGCTGTCGTCGCAGTCGTCCGGGGCGGGGCTGCCGTCGTCGTCGAGGTCGTCGTCGGTCGGGTCGGTCGGGTCGGTCGGGTCGGTCGGGTCGGTCGGGTCGGTCGGGTCGGTCTCGTGCGGGCCGGTCGCGTCCCCGGTGCACGCCCACAGCATCGCCGCGATCAGGGATGCACGTCGCATCGCCACCTCCTCCCTGCAATCTGGCGGGCGGGCGGTGGCGGATCCCTCGCAGGATGTGACGGGGTGTCGCTACGGGAACCCGAGCCGCGCGGCGAACGCCCGGACCGCCTCCCGCTCGGCGTCGTCGAGGCCGTACAGCGCGCTGACCCGGTCGTCGAGCGCCTCGATCCCGGCGGCGGTCGGGTCCGCCTGGACCGCGGTCACCCCGTCCGCCAGCGCCTCGACCGTGTCCGGATCGAGCTCCGGGACCGGCACCGGCCCGAGCATCGCCGGCAGGAAGTGCAGGTACCCGCCGCCGACCGCGATCCCCCGGTACACGACCGCGTAGACCACCGAGAACACCCGGCTGTTCAGCACCGCGGTCAGCGCTGCGGCCATCGGCCCGTCGCCCCGGCGCGGGACCACGATCGGGTACACGTCCTTCGTGACGAACCGACCCTCGGCGTCGAACCAGGCGATCGCCCGCTTCGCGTGCTGGCGGACCACGACCTTCGGGCGCTGGAACAGCCCGAGCGGCGGGAGCGGGTTGCCGATCGCCCGCAGCTCGTCCGCCGCGAACCGGATCCGGTACCCCGCCCAGTCGACGCCGTACGGGCGGACCTCGGACGTCCGCGCGAAGCTCTGCCCCCCGAGGTACGGCAGCCCGTCCGGGACGGCGTCGCCGGGGCCGACGTACCGCTCGCGCAGGCCGCGGACGTGGAACGAGCAGGTCGACCGCACCTCCGCCTGGTGCCCGAGCGGCGGGACCCGCCCGGCCAACCGGTCGATCAGCCCGTGCAGCGCCCGATCCGGGACCGTGAACCACACCGGCGGGTCCATCAGCCGCTGCGGCAGCCCGGCGTCGACCGGGACCCCGGGCAGGCGCGCCTCCCCGAGCGGGGCGGTCGGCGGGACCGCGAACGTCGACCGGAACGTCGGGGTCGGCGGTCCGATCGCGACGATCACCGGGTACACCGACACCTTGCCGAACACGTCGCGCTCGGACAGGTCGATCAGCGCGTGCAGCCGGCGGTCCGCGCCGAGGCGCCGCCGCAGCCCCGCGGCGTACCGGGCGACCAGGCCCTTGTTCGGGAGCACGAACCCGATCCGCCGCTCGTCCCCGGCGTCACCGGCGGGCTCTCCGTCGTCGACGCGGTCGAGGTGCTCGAGCGCGAGCTCGACGAAGCAGGCCCACAGGTCGAACGCGCCGTCGAGCCGGTCGCCGAACCGCGCCCGGAGCGCGTCGCGGGCCTCTGGCGCCATCCCCTTCGCCTCCCTGTAGGGAGGGTTCCCGACGATCCACGCCACGTCGGTCAGCCGCTCGAGGGCGCCGGCGGCGGTCGCGTCGGCGCACCACACGTCCGGCAGCGGCAGGGACGGGACCACCGCCGCGGCGTCCGGCCCGAGCGCCGAGACGATCCGGTCGCCGGTGACCAGCCGGGCGAGGCGGGCCGTCCCGGGGTCGACGTCGACGCCGTGGACGTGCGCGACGAGGTCCCGCCCGATCGCCGCCGGGTCCCACCCTCGGGCCCGCGCGCGCGCCGCCCGCAGCCCGACGGCCTCGGCCAGGAACACGCCCCCGCCGCACGCCGGGTCGAGGATCCCGCCGGCGGGGGCCGCCGGTCCGAGCTCGAGCAGCACCTGGCGGGCCACCCGACGCGGGGTGAACACCTGGCCCAGCCGCCGGCGCTCGGCCCGGTCGCGGGACCGCCAGGCGAGGTCGGACAGCGCGTCCAGGTCTTCGCCG
>JBEBJW010000775.1:0-4228 GCA_040079715.1 Myxococcota bacterium
AACCAGCCCCGAGCGGTCGAGCGGGAAACCAGCCCCGAGCGGTCGAGCGGGAAACCAGCCCCGAGCGGTCGAGCGGGAAACCAGCCCGAGCGGTCGAGCGGGAAGTGCAGTGGCTGGAGGCGGACTTGAACCGCCGACCCTACGGGTATGAACCGTATGCTCTAAACCAACTGAGCTACCCAGCCAGGGCACGCGTTGCGTAACGGGGGCCGCGCGACCGGTCAACTCCACTCGCCGCGGTCCGCCGAACGCCGGGATGCGCCCGCCCGAAGCGTCAGGTGCCGAGCAGGAACGTGAGCGCGAGGCCGGTGAGGAACCCCGACAGGAACAGCACCGCGCCGAGGGCGTACCGGAGCGCGCGCAGGATGCCCGGGTGCAGATCGAACCACCCTTCGGGCTCGGACCGGGGATCCGACCACAGCGCGAGCAGCGCCTCGGGGCGCACCAGCACCTGCCAGAACGCCATCCCGACCACCGCGGTGAGCGCGGTCAACCCGCCGACGATCAACGGCTCCATCCTCGCTCCGCCCCCGTTCCGGGCCGCATCCTACGTGAACATCCCCCGGTGGGCCGTCACCAATGGTCTGATCCGCGTCCACGCTCCGCGGTCTCTGTGTTAGTAGCTCCGGCGATTCACGGCGAGGCGAAGATGAAACCCGGTCCGATCTGTGCACTGCTGTCCCTGCTGATCGTCCCCGCGACCTCGTTCGCCGCGGATGTCCGCCCGGCGAAGCCGGAGATGAAGCTCAACATCCCGCCGTACGAGCTGAACAGCCAGGTGTTCGACTTCCCGTCCGGCCTGCGGATCGTGATGCAGTCCGACCGCAGCCACCCGGTCGTCACCGTGTTCTCGATGGTGAACCACGGCACGAAGGACGATCCCGAGGGCAAGGAGGAGACGGCCCACTTCGTCGAGCACACCTGGTTCCGCAGCAAGCACGGCTCGCTCCCGCCGATCATGGACCTGATCCAGGACATCGGCACCCGGTTCAACGCCACCACCCACAACGACTGGACCGACTTCCGGACCGTGGCGTCGTCCGAGTACCTCCCGCTGATGCTGCGGCTCGAGTCGCTCCGGCTGACCGAGCCGTACGCCGGCGTGACCGAGGAGGAGATCGACGTCGAGCGCGAGGTCATCCGGAACGAGTGGCGTCGCCGGAACGAGCAGGGCATCGCGCAGCTGTTCGACTACATCTACGAGTCGGTGTACCCCGAGGACCACGGGTACCACGACCACTCGACCCACGCGTCGATCGACAACATCAAGCTCGCCGATCTCCAGAAGTTCATGGACGACTACTACAAGCCGGAGAACACCACGATCTTCGTCGTGGGTGACTTCGACCCGGACGAGGCCGGCAGCCTGATCTTCGCGAACGTCGCGCCGAAGCTGCTCCACCCGGACCTGTCGGACACGGACTACTTCCAGGCCCCGAAGCCGGGGATCGAGCACCCGGACCAGAACAACCCGGACGACTGGCTGACCGGCGCGTACGAGCCGGGCGGCGACCCCGCCCACCGCGAGATGTTCCGGTTCGCCCCGCGGACCGAGCCGCGGATCACCGAGGAGCGTCCGCCGGTCCCGCCGGTCGGCACCACCGAGGTCCGGACCAAGCAGGCCCCGGTCGACTACAAGATGGTCACGATCGGCTGGTCGCTCCCGGGCGGGTACCGGTCCGACCACTGGAACCTGATCGTCGTCGGGAACACCGCCGGCCAGTACATCGCCTCGGCGTTCCGCGAGGAGATCGACGCGAAGCGGATCGGTGACATCGGCTGCTTCTCGCAGACCGAGATCCTGAACACCACCGTGATGTGCTACGCCGAACTGAAGGACGACAAGCTCGATCCGCTCGACGTGCGCGACAAGATGCTCGATCAGCTCGCCGAGATCTGGAACCCGGACAACACGACCGGCGGCACCCTCGGCGCGAACATCAGCAACACGCTGCAGACCCGCGCCAAGATGGAGATCCTGGCGAACCTCCTGCTGAACCTCGACGTGTTCGCGCAGGAGTTCGGCGGCCGGGCCGAAGACACGGTCCCCCACCTCCACTACACCCTGACCGAGCGGCCGCAGTCGGAGGGGATGAACCAGGTGATGTCGATCGACCCGAAGTCGATCTCCGACCTCGCCTACGCGTACCTGAAGCGCGACCGCGCCGCGACCGTGATCCTCGAGCCGCTCCCCGAGGACGAGATCGACATCGGGTCGGAGAACTCGACCTACCGCGGCGCCAACGCGACCGATCAGGTCCTCCGGACCGGCGACGACCTGAAGACGCTGACCGACGATCAGATCGCCGCCAGCTACCTCGTGCCGGACATGAAGGCGATGACCGACTTCCAGCTCCCGAACGGGCTGCGGGTCGTGGTCCTGCCCCACGGCGACATGCCCGTGGTCCAGGCGTCGCTGGTGGTGATGCGCGACGTGTCGACCGAGCCCCGCGGGATGGTCAGCGGGGTGATCGACCCGAACAACAACCCGTCGCTCGGGTTCGCGCCGACGTTCACCCGGTCGGTCGGCCACGATCCGCTGCCGATCGCGGGCGAGGTCAACTGGTACCTGTGGGCCGGGATCCCCGGCGCCCCGCCGGAGATCGCGCCGCCGCCGTTCGCGAACCCGCTCGCGGTCAACGACGTGTGGGGCAACGCGCTCCGGATGACGATCAAGGCCCCTTCGGGCAACCTCGACGGCGCGCTGTGGGTCCTCCGCGAGGAGCTCGACACCGCGTCGCCGTACATCGACGACAAGACCGGGTGGATGAAGGACCAGCGGGACACGCTGAAGGCCGACTGGGGCTCGCGCGACTGGCACCTCGCGCAGGCGCGCAACCAGTACCTGTTCCCGAACGCGCCGTGGCACCAGAACCTCACCTGGGAAGACCTCGAGAAGGTCGACACCTGGGGCAACGCCGAGATCAACGGCTACCTCGGGACGGTGCTGCAGCCGGCGAACGCGACCCTGCTGATCGTCGGCAACATCGAGGTCGAGTCGGCGAAGAAGCTGGCCCTCACCTACTTCGGCGGGTGGGGACCGCGGCCCGGCGCGGGGGCGGCCCCGAAGGAGCCGTCGCCGCCGGCGATGCCGACCGAGCCGAGCAAGATCCTGATCTACGACGACGCGAAGCGCACCCAGACCGACCTGTACACCCAGTGCCGGCTGAACGTGACCGATCGGACCCAGGAGTACGCGGTCGGCGTGCTGTCGTCGCTGCTGCGGAACCAGACGTTCAGCACGATGCGGGTCAAGGAAGGCCTCGCGTACAGCCCGGGTGCCGGCGCGAGCATCGGGTCGGACGGGGCGTCGACCCTCACGTTCTACTCGGACGGCGTCGTCAACTCCGGGATCGGCCGGATGTACACGTTCTTCGGCGAGGCGATCCGGGCGATCGAGGCCGGTGAGGTCAACCCCGAGGAGGTCACCCTCCACAAGCTGCGCCAGGCGCGGTCGGAGGGCGTGTCGGCCCAGTCGATCGGCCAGGTGACCGACAACATGAGCGAGATCATCCGGAACGGCCAGAACTGGGACGTGCTGACGAAGCGCGGCGAGCTGATCGCCAGCGTGTCGCCGGACGACATGAAGCCGCTGCTCGACGGGTGCGCCGAGCACTCGATCACCACCCTCGTCGGCCCGAAGGACGTGATCACCCCGCAGCTCGACGAGCTCGGCCTGACGTACTCGGTGGTCGAGTGGAAGGCGAACGGCGACGAGCTGCTGTGGAAGTACGACCCGAAGGCGGCGAAGAAGCGCGAGAAGGATCGCTCGAAGGCCGAGAAGAAGAAGAACAAGGAAGCGGCCAAGAAGGAGAAGAAGGGCACCCCGACCGACGCGGCCGAGTAGCCCTCCGGTCCCGGTGACCGACCGACCCCCGCCCGGACTGGCTCCGCGGCGGGGGTTCGTGTCTGCGGCGGGTGCTCCCGCAGGACCGGGCTGGGACGGGCGGAGCGAACGCGGCGTCTGCTGCCGCAGGTGGGCGGACGGGTCGAGGGCGGAGCGCGCTGCCGCAGGACCGGGTGGGCGGCGGTACCGCGTGAGGCCCGCTGCCGCAGGACGGCGGGGGCGCCCCGATACACCTCGCACCCCGGGATACCGCGCGGTCCGCGTCCGGCAAGCGGCGCCGACCCCTTCGGACGCGAGCGACGAGGACGGCGCGACCCGGCGCCGCGCTGGCCCGCGCGCGCGCTGGTGGGTCGGCATCTGCGAGGTGAGGGCCCGGGCCAT
>JBEBJW010000776.1:0-4227 GCA_040079715.1 Myxococcota bacterium
CCACGTCATCGGGTCGATCGGCGCCGGGACCTCGGGCGCGGGCGGTCCGCGGCGCAGCCGGTGGAGAGTCTCGCGCTGGTGACGATCGCCGCCGGTCGGCAGCGCCGCCGGGTCGCGCGCCGCCACCAGGGTCACCGCGTCGACCCACACCGACGACCACGTCGTGCTGGACGCGTTCGCGGCCACCCGATCCCACGGGACGAGGGGGTGGTCGGGGTGGTGGACGAAGAACGCCAGCGCGCCCCGGTCGGTCGCGTGCGCGGCGACCAGGTCCGCCAGCGCGACCGGCGCCGGCGCCGAGCCGTGCCCGTCCAGGATCGCGCGTACGGTGTCCGGCGGCAGGCCCGCGAGCACCCCGCGGAGCGCCGGGGCCGAGGCGTCGGTGACCGCGGACCACACCGCCGACGCCCATGGACCCGGATCCGCAGCCAGGATCGCGGCCAGCTCGGCCCACCGACCAGGATCGCCGGCGCGGAGGCGGGTCATCCCCTCGGACGGCGGCGTCGGTCCGGGCGACCAGCGCCTCCAGGCGTCCGCGGGCAGGGGACGGCGGGCGGGGGCGAGCTCGGGCCGCCGGCGCGGCTCCACCCGGGCGTATGGGAACGGCGTCATCGGGGGAGGCTACCGCGTCCGGGTTTCGAGGGGGATGGAGATATTCGAGAGTCGATGGTTCC
The DNA here is from genome assembly GCA_040079715.1 of Myxococcota bacterium. Classification (GTDB taxonomy): domain Bacteria; phylum Myxococcota_A; class UBA796; order UBA796; genus JACKER01. Next base: position 675 of record JBEBJW010000776.1, read on the forward strand.
GGTACTGGATGGTTCCGGAACGATCCGTTACTGTAGGACCATGACGACCAGCGACCACCCCTCCGCCCGACGCGGCCGGAAGCGGGATCCCACCCGCGACGCGGCGATCCTCGACGCCGCGCTCGCGGTCCTGTCCGAGGTCGACTACGCCGGGATGACGATCGACCTCGTGGCGGAGCGGGCCAAGGCCGGCAAGGCCACGGTCTACCGCCGGTGGGCGTCGAAGGAGGCGCTGGTGCTCGACGCCATCGCTCGGATGGCCGAGCTCGAGGTCGGGTCCGCCGCGCTGCCCGACACCGGGACGCTCCGCGGTGACCTGCTGGCGCTGATCCACCCGAGCGCCCTGGCGGACGAGCTGCGTCGGCTCGAGGTGATGGCCGGCGTCCGGTCGATGCTCGCGAACCACCCCGAGCTGGCCGCCGCCGCCGACGCGGCGAGCACCGGGCGGTGGGTCGAGGTGAACCGCGCGCTGATCCAGCGGGGCGTCGACCGCGGCGAGCTCGACCCCGACGCTGACGTCGCGCTGCTGGCCGAGGTCGTCCCGTCGATGGTCGCCCACCGGTCGTCGATCGCGCGCGCGCCCGCCGGCCCCGCGTTCATCGTGGCGGTGATCGACGGCGTGCTGCTGCCCGCGCTCCGGAAGCCCGCGGCGCCCCGCTGACGCGCCGGCGGACGGCGCCGAGACCGAGACCACCCACCACCCTCGAGGGAGACCCATGTCCCACGCCATCGCCGATGTCCACTGGCTCGCCGTCGCCATCGCCACCGTCGCCACCACCGCGTTCGGCGCGGTCTGGTTCCTGGTGGTGGTGCCCCGGTACTACGCCCTCGCGCTCGGCCGGGAGGGCGCCCCGATGCCGAAGCCGTCGGCGCTCACCAACTTCGGACCGATGGTGTGCACGCTGTGGATCACGGTCACCAGCGCGATCCTGCTGTCCGCCCTCGAGGTGCAGGGACTCGGCGCCGGCCTGGCGTTCGGGGCGGTCGTCGGGCTCGGGTACCTGGTCCCGATGACGTTCATCATCGCGATCAACCCGAACTTCCCGCGTCCGCTGCTGTACGGCCTCGTCAACGGGCCGTTCTTCCTGCTCGGCAGTTTGATGACCAGCGCGATCCTGGTGCTCGTCCGCTGACGGCGCTCACCGTGGGTCGGGCGCGGCCCCCCGCCGGGCGAACGCGAGGACCAGCCCGTCCGGGTCGACGCTGTACGCCACGTCGTCGCCCCAGTCCCGCGGCTGCAGCGCGCTCCGCTCGGTCGCGCCAGCGGCGAGGGCCCGCGCGTGCCACGCCGCCGGATCGTCGACCACGAGGTACAGCTCGGCCCGGATCCCGGCTCCCGCCACCGGGCCGCCGATCAGCCGCTCGATGCCCGCCTCTGGCATCAGCCCGAGCACCGCGCCGTCGCCGAGCGCGAACTCGGTCATCCCGGGCACGTCGAGGGTCGGCGCGCGGTCGAGCACCCGCTGGTAGAACGCCCGGGCGGATGCCTGGTCGCGGACGTAGGCGATGAGCTGGACCCCACGGACCGACACCCCGCTACTCACCGTACCAGGCACCGAGCGCGGCGCACAGCCCCTCGAGCGCCACCTGATCGACCGCGGTGAACGCCGCCGGGGCGTCCGAGTCCACGTCGAGCACCGCGAGCAGCCCAGCCGGTCCGATCACCGGCACCACCAGCTCCGACCGGGTGGTCGACGCGCACGCGATGTGGCCGGGGAACAGCTCCACGTCCGGCACGAGCTGGGATCGGAGCTCGCGGGCCGCCGCCCCGCAGACCCCGCGGTCGAACGGGATCCGGAGGCAGCCGTGGCCGCCCTGGTACGGCCCGACCGCGAGCATGCCCGGCGACACCACCCGGTAGAACCCGGTCCAGTGGAACCAGTCGAACCCGTGGTGCAGCTCGCACGCGACCGTCGCCATCGCGGCGACCCAGTCCGGCTCGTCCGCGAGGACCGCGAGGATCGTCGGGATCAGCTCCCGGTACCGCGCCTCGCGCAGCGCCGCTGGGGCGGTCAGCGGGAGGGGCGGATGGATCACGTCACAGCCGGTCGATCAGCGCGGGCGCGAGCGAGCAGGTCAGGCCGAACCCGTCGGGCTCCACGTCGAGGTGGGTCACCACGCCGTTCTCGACCACCATCGCGTACCGCTTCGACCGCACGCCGCCGAGCGCGGGGGCGTCGACGTCGAGGCCGAGGGCCCGGGTGAACGCGCCGGTCGGGTCCGCCAGCATCCGGACCTTGCCGTCGGCGTGGTGCGCCGCGCCCCACGCCGCCATCACGAACGCGTCGTTCACCGACACGCACACCACCTGGGTCACGCCCTTGGCGGCGAGCTTCTCGCGGTCGGCGACATAGCCGGGGAGGTGGGTCTTGTCGCACCCGGGCGTGAACGCGCCGGGCACGCCGAACACGACCACCTTGCCGGTCGCGAACGCAGCGGCGGGGTCGATCAGGGTCTTCGGGTTGCCCTCGTGCAGGGCGGCGGAAGGGAGGCGGTCACCCACGTGGATCGGCATCGAACGCTCCTCGGATCGCCGACGGGGCTAACGTACGGGGAGCGCCCCGTCGACCGACCCCGCGGACGTCAGCCGACGAGGGCGACGAGCTGGTCGAGCGCCGCGCCCCAACCGGCCTCGAACCCCATCTCCCGGTGCTTGTCGGCCGTGGCGGGATCGGCGTGGCGGGCGATCGCCGTGTACCGCGTGCCGGTGGCGGTGGGTTCCAGCTGCAGCATCCCGGTCATGAACGGGGCGCCGGACGGGCGGTACCCGGCGAGGAGCGCGTCGGTCCACACGAGGCGCCGCTCCGGCACCACCTCGAGCAAGCACCCGCGCTGGGGCTGGGTCTCCCCGGCGGGGCCGCGCATCACGCAGTCGAACGCGCCGCCCGGGCGCAGGTCGATCACGAAGTCGGTGGCGCGCCACGGCACCGGGCAGAACCACTGCTCGAGCAAGGCAGGGGTGGTCCACGCCGCCCACACCTTGGCCGGCGGGACGGGGACGACGCGCTCGAGCACGAGGTCGAGGCGGGGATCGAGGGAAACGGCGGTCATGGGTCCTCCCGGGTGAGCAAGGCGTCCAGGCGGTCGAGCCGCGCTTCCCACCGGGCGCGCTGCTCGACCAGCCACCCCTCGGCCTCGACCAACGCGGCCGGGCACAGGGTGTAGGTGCGGACCCGCCCCCGCTTCTGGGACCGGACCAGGCCCGCGCGCTCGAGCACCCGGAGGTGCTGGACGAACGTGGGCAGCGCGAGGCTGGACCCGACGGCGAGATCGCCGACCGACGTCGGGCCGAGGCCGAGCCGCGCGATGACTTCGCGACGGGCCGGGTTCGCGAGGGCCTGGAACACGGAGTCGAACGGGGTGGGTTGCACAGACACTTCGTAACTCTACGAAGTATTTCCGCAACCTCACGGGCGCGGTTCGAACGCCGCCCGCGGATCTTCGGCCGACCGCTTCCCGGCCTCGTGGATCGAGAACCGGGCGGCGAGCGCCGCGGCCGTCCGAGCGCGAGGGTCGCCCACCGCCCGCCCCGACCCGGGGCCGCGATCGTGAC
>JBEBJW010000777.1:0-4225 GCA_040079715.1 Myxococcota bacterium
GTGCCGGTCCCGTGCGACGCGAGCTGGGGCGGGATCGGCAGCGCGGGCCAGGTGATCGACGGCGTCGAGCGGACGACCTCGATCGGTCGCGACCGCTGCGTGGACCCGGGCGGCCGGTCGTTCGTGTGCGACGTGAGCCACGCCCGCGGGTGGCTCGAGGAGGCCGAGCGCGACGCGGCGATCGCCCTGTGCGCAGGGCTGACCCTCCGCTGAGCCCGGCTACCCGATGGATGACCCGCCGCCGGTCGACCATGGCAGGACCACGAGGGGACCGTCCTCCCCGCCGACCACCGCCCGATCGCCCTCCAGCGCGATCGCGGTGACCCGCCGGACCGGCAGGTCGACGTGGGGTCGCAACGCCGACGCCGCCGTCCACGACCACAGGACCGCGGCACCGTCGGGGACGGGCTCCAGCAGCCGCGGGCGCGGCACGGTCGCGATCACGCACGACCCGTCGGAGGTCACAGCGAGCGCGGTGACCCACGCGTCGGGGAGGGACGCCTCCGCGCAGCGCTCGCCGGTGCGGCCGTCGTACCGCCAGACCCGCGGCCCGTACGCGACGACCACGTGCGCGCCACCCGGTGACACGGCCCACGCGCGGCCGCTGCACACCGTCCGGTGCGGCAGCGGGAGCTCGACCCCGGTGTCGCTCGCGACGAGGTGGACGGTCCCGCCGGCGTCGACGAGCACCCGGTCCCCGGCGAACACCGCGTCGAGCGCCGAGCGCTGGTCGAAGCCCGCCGCGTCGGCGGTCCACAGCGCGTGACCGGTGTCGGTCGCGATCAACGCCACCCGCCCGCGCGGGGCGGCCTCGGGATCGTCGTCGAGCGGCGGGGCGGCGGACGCCACGACGCCGCGTCGGGCGACGGGGTCGACCGCGAGGAGCTCGGTCGGGACCTCGGCGGGGTGCTCGACCCGGCGCTCGGCGCAGTGCCCGTCCCACACCGGCCGGGCGGCCCAGGTGCGCACGCAGATCGCCCGCTGCGCGCCCCGGGCCGCGATCGCGTCGACGTCGCGGTCGACCCACACGTCGGCTGGCTGCGCGTCGTCGAGCGACCGATCCGACCGACCGAACGCCAGGAGGGGTCCGCCGGCCGGACGGAGCGAACGCGCGCGGTCCGACAGGTCGACGACCCGCTCGATCAGCACCTCGTCCGGGAGCGCCTCGTCGAGGCCGGACAGCGCCTCGGCGACCCGGTACGGCCGCCGCCACCGGTACCGGACGACGACCTCGTCGGGATCGTCGGTGAACCCGATCCGGGTCACCGCGGTGAGCCGCCCGAGCGGCGACGCGTCGACGACCTTCATGACCGCTCCATGCTCCACCGTCGCCCGCGCGGCCACCCGCGCCGACCGCTCGGTCGGGGCGTGGTATCAGGGACACCGTGCCGCCCGCCGCGCGGCGAGGAGGCCGGATGACGCCAGGAGGGTTCGCGAGCCCGTGGGAGCACCTGCGGCTGCTGTCGGATCCGGAGCGGAACCGCGCGCTGATCACCCTGCTCGAGCGCCACGCGCCGGGCGCGACCGTCGCCGAGATCGGCTGCGGCACGGGGTTGTTGTCGCTGGTCGCGGCCAAGCTCGGGGCGCGCAAGGTGTGGGCGATCGAGCCGACCGAGATGGCGGACGTGGCCGCGCAGGTGGTGCGCGACAACGGGCTCGGCGGGGTGATCGAGGTCCTGACCGACCGGATCGAGGACCTCGAGCCCCGCCCGGTCGACCTCGCGTTCTCCGAGCTGCTGAACGCCGACCCGTTCCTCGAGGGGGTGCTCCCGGCGATGGCCGCCGCGCGCCGGTGGGTCGGGCCCCGCGGTCGCCTCGCCCCGCGCCGGCTGCGGGTGTACACCGCCCTCGTCGCCGCGCCCGACAGCGTGCGGGAGGCGCACCTGGCCCGCGCGCAGGTCGACGGGTTCGCCGCGCGGTTCGGGCTCCGGCTCGACGGGCTGCTCGAGGCGCTCGCGACCGACGAGTCGTACCGGTACGTCAGCGCGGACGACGCGCCGGTGAGCTCCGCCGGCCTCGTGTGGGATCTCGCGCTCGGCGACGACGACGAGCCGCCCGACGCGGTCGAGGTCGAGGTGGTGCCGACCGGGTCCGGTCCCGTCGCCGGTGCGGTCGTGTGGTTCGAGGCCGAGCTCGACGACGGGCTCGCCCTGACCAACGCCCCGGGTCGCGCCGACCACTGGGGGCGCCTGGTGTGCACCTGGGGCGAGGCGCGCGAGCTGCGGGCCGGCATCCCCGTCCGGTTGGAGGTGCTCCTCGACGACGACGAGGTCGACGTGACGTGGGGCGAGCCGTGATCGCGGTGGTCTCGGCGGTCACCGACGCGTACGCCGCCGCGACCCGCCCGGACCCGCGCCGCCCGCTCGACGTGGCCCGGGCCCGCGACCAGCACGCGGCGTACCTCGACGCGATGCAGTGGCTCGGACACGAGGTCGTCGCGCTCACCCCGGATCCGGCGCACCCGGACGCGGTGTTCGTCGAGGACCAGGCGGTGGTGGTCGGGCGCCGGGCGCTGATCTGCCGCAGCGGCCACCCGGGGCGGCGAGCGGAGGCGCCGCGGGTCGCGGAGGCGCTCGCCGGCCTCGGGCTCGCGCTCACCTGGACGCCCGACCCGGCGACCCTCGACGGCGGCGACGTGCTGCGGCTCGGCGACACCCTGCTCGTCGGGCGGTCGGCCCGGAGCGACGACGGCGGTCTGGCCGCGCTCGCCGCCGCGTTTCCGGCGCTCGAGGTGGTCCCGGTGGCCCTGCCGACCGGGGTGCTGCACCTGAAGTGCGTGTGCTCGAGCCCGGCGCCGGGGTGGGCGCTCGCCGCGCCCGGGGTCGCGCTCGACCGGTGGGCGCAGGTGATCCCGGTCCACCCCGACGACGCGTGGGCCGCGAACGTGGTCGGCGCGGAGGGCAAGGTCGTGGTCGGCGCGGGGTTCCCGCGGGTGTCCGCGGCGCTGCGCGGCGCCGGGTTCGCGGTGCGCGAGGTCGAGCTCGGCGAGCTGCGCGCCGGTGACGGGTCGCTGACCTGCCTGTCGATCCTGGTCGGCTGAGTTCCGGGAGGAATCAGGCCAGGAGCGCCTCCCACTCGACCGCGGTGAGCGGCGGGATCCCGCCGCGGTCCACGGTGTCGTCGAACAACTTCCGCTTGCGGTCCTGCAGCGCCAGCACCCGGTCCTCGATCGTGTCGGCCGCGACGAGCCGCACCACCGTCACCGGGCGGGTCTGCCCGATCCGGTGCGCCCGGTCGGCCGCTTGGTCCTCGACCGCCGGGTTCCACCACGGGTCGAGCAGGAACACCACGTCGGCCGCGGTCAGGTTCAGCCCGGTCCCGCCGGCCTTCAGGCTCACCAGCAGCGCCGGCGGCCCGTCCGGGGCCTGGAACGCCGCCACCACCGCGCCCCGGTCCACCGTGTCGCCCTGGAGCCGGAGGAACCCGACCCCCACCGCGCCGAGCGCGTCCGCGACGTGGTCGAGCAGCTTGACCCACTGGCTGAACACCAGGCACCGGCTGCCGGCCGCGATCGCCGCCCCGACCTGCTCGACCAGCGCCTCGAGCTTCGCCGACCGCTGGACGGTGCGGGCCTCCGGGAACGGCAGCAGGCCCGGGTGACAGCACGCCTGGCGCAGGCGGGTCAGCCCGTCGAGCACGACCGACGCCGGCGGTGGGCCCCCGTCCGGCAGGCCGTCGGTCAGCGCCGCCCGGACCGTGGCGCGGACCCGCTCGTACAGCCGCGCCTCGCCGTCCGACAGCGTGACCCGCACGGTGAGCTCGGTCCGCGGCGGCAGCTCCGGCGCCACGTCGACCTTCCGCCGCCGGAGCACGAACGGCCGCAGCCGGTGGAACAGCTCGTCGAGCGACGGCCCGCCCCCGAGCCGCCCGGACCGCGAGTACCGCGCGTGGAACCGGCTCCGGCGGCCGAGCAGCCCCGGCATCAGGAACGAGAACAGGCTCCACAGCTCGATCAGGTCGTTCTCGAGTGGGGTGCCGGTCAGCGCGAGGCGGTGGAGGGCCTGCAGCCGCCGGGCCGCCCGCGCGACCTGGCTCGCCGGGTTCTTGATCTGCTGCGCCTCGTCGAGCACCGCCCACGACCACACCCGGTCGGTCAGCGCCGGATCCCGCCGGAGCAGGGCGTAGCTCGTCACCACGAGGTCGGCGTCGTACAGGTCCTCGACCCGCCGGTTCGGCCCGTGCCACCCCACCACCCGCAGCCCCGGCGCGAACCGCCCGGCCTCGG
>JBEBJW010000778.1:0-4221 GCA_040079715.1 Myxococcota bacterium
GACCGTCGGGGCGCGCTGGTCGCGGTCCGGCTCGAGGGCCCAGGTCACCGCGCGGTCGATCCGCTCCGGCACCCCGGGGACCGCGACCGCGACCGGCTTCCACGACCGCTGGGTCATCTTGTGCCAGGCGGCCACGAGGTTCGCGCCCGCGGCGGGGGCCGAGCCGGACAGCAGCTCGTACAGCACCACCCCGAGCGCGAACACGTCGGCCCGGACATCGACCGAGTGCGCGTCCTCGTGCTGCTCGGGCGCCATGTACGCCGGGGTGCCGATCGCGGTGCCCGGGCGGGTCAGGCCGGGCTCGCCGTCGTCGGTCAGCGCCGTCGCGAGCCCGAAGTCCGAGATCCGCGCCACGTCGCCCGGGGCGAGGAGGATGTTCGCCGGCTTGAGGTCGCGGTGGACCACCCCGAGGCGGTGGGCGGCGTCGAGGCCCGCCATCAGGCCGCGGGCGATCCGCTCGACCCGCTCGACCGGCAGCGGGCCGGCGGCCAGGGCCTGCGCGAGCGTCGGCCCGTCGACCCGCTCCATCAGCAGACCCGGCGCGCCGTCGATCTCGAACAGGTCGACCACCGCCACCACGTTCGGGTGCTGCAGCCGGGCCTGGGCGCGCCCCTCGCGGACCATCCGCCCCACGAGTTGCGGAGCGCGGAGGCGGAGGATCTTCAGCGCCATCGGCGCGCCGAGGGTGACGTGGCGGACCGCGTACACGTCCGCCATCGCGCCGGACCCGAGCAGGCCCTCGACCACGTACCGATCGACCCGCGTACCCGGCTCGAGCCCCATCGCGGTCACGATAGCCGCGTCGGAGCTGCGATCGCAACGTGGACCCACGTCCGCGGCGGTTCCGGCGGGGCGCCCCGGCTCGCTCCGCTCGCCGTCGGCCTCCTTCCGCGCTCGCTCGCGCTCGGTCCTCCCTCCGGTCGGACGGTCCTCGCTCCGCTCGGCCCCGCTCCAGTCCGCCTGGCGCGGGCATCCGCGATCCCCCGTCCGCGGACGAGACCGCCCAGCGGGCGACGGGAGACTACTCGGTCGGTGCTCCAGCCAGGTCCGCCTCCGCCATCCGCCACTCGATCGGGCCGTAGGCCGGCGTCGCGCTCGCGGGCTCGGCGTCTCCGGCGGCGTACAGCCGTTCGACCCGGATCACGAGGTCGCCGGTGAACCGGCCGAGGCCGCCGCACCGGAGCGGGGCGGTGACCTTCTTCTCGCCGGGCTCGAGGTCGAACGTGCGCTCGCCGATCCCGAACATCGGGAACCCGAAGGTGGTCGTCGGCTCCCCGCGCCCGCACCGCAGGTCCTCGATCCGGAGCGAGATCCACCGGTCGGTCGCGTTCGACATCCCGATCTCGGCGACGAACCGGGCGCGGGTCACCCGCAGGCGGAGCGGCACGAACACGATCTCGCCGCCGCCCTCACCCTCGGCGCCGGTCGCCTCGATCCGGACGCTCGCGACCGCGGGGTCGACCAGGTACGACTTCGCGTCCGCCGCCATCGCCGACCACAGCGCGATCATCCGACCCCCCGCGTCGGAGCGTACCCCGCGCGGACGGTCACATCGACGACATCACCGCGTACGCCGTGACCGCCAGGAACCCGAGCACCGCGACCGCGAACACCGCGAAGAACACGAGGCTGATCACCGCGCTCGTGACGGTGCCCCACATCCACTTCGACGCCGCGGACTTCAGGTTCCCCTCGACCGTCCCGCGTTCGCCGGGGATCAGCGGGTGGAGCACCTTCGGCAGGTAGCCCTTCAGCGTCGTGCGCATCTTGCGCATCGCGAGCTCGCGCGCCTTGTCGGACGCGACCTCCGCCATCCGGTTCTGGGTCTGGGTCAGCGGGTCGGGGGGCAGCGCGTCGGTGGTCGCCGGTTCCATCGTTCACCTCACGCCTCGATCGTCACTCGGAGCCCCGTTGTCCGCGGGTTAAACGACGGCGGCCGATCGTTAAACCCCATTCCGCGCCGGCCGGTCGCCTCACCGGAGGCGAGGGTGTCGCGGCGGTGACCGGCTCGATCCGGGCTTGACGATCCCGGGTACGGCAGGGAATGGTTCGGATCCCGAGGGTCCCATGCTCTGGCTCGCGCTCGCTTGTACCGCCCCGGATCCGACCGGCTCGGATCCGTCCCCGTCTCCGTCGGACGCCGATCCGACCGGGTCGGACCCGACGACGGCCACCTCGTGGACGGTCCCGACCGCGACCACCCCGCCGGTGTTCGACGCGGCGTCGCTCGGCGCTGGGCTGAACGACGCGATCGACCTCGCGCTCGTGCTGTCCGCCGACGAGCTGCTCACCGTGTACGACGGCCTGATGCAGTACGGCGACGGCGGCTGTCCGTACACCTACGGGTACGACACCACCTACGGTTACGGGTTCAGTCAGAGCTGGTACAACCAGTGTGACGCGTCCGGCGCCACGTTCTCCGGCTACGCGTCCGAGTACACGAGCTACGACTACCAGTCGGACGGCGACGGATACCGGGCGGTGTACCTCGACTGCACCATCCTGTCCCCCGACGGCGCCACCCTGTCCGGCGCGGGGTACTTCGCGTCGTCCGCGGCGCGGTACGGCCGCGACCTGTACCTGGCCGCGTACCTCGACGGGGTCGCCGCGTACGACGGGCCCGGCGTCGACGGCCCGTGGTTCACCGTCGGGCTCCAGCCGTCGATCGACATCGAGCGGGTGATCCGCGGCGACTTCGAGTCCCACGCGATCGACGTCGACGGCCAGGTCGCGGGGCTGACCGGGGCGATCGACACGGTCGACTTCGACCTGGTGTCGTTCGACGCGGATCGCGACTGCGCCGAGCCGACCGGCACGATCGCGGTCCGGACCCCGGAGGGCGACTGGTTCGACGTGGCGTTCGACGGCGACCCGGACCACCCGAAGGGGTGCGACGGGTGCGGCGACGCCTCGTGGCGGGGCCTCGCCCAGGGCGAGGTCTGCGGGACGTTCGATCGCTGGACCACCGGGGAGGCGCCGTGACTCGTGGTTTCCCGCTCGACCGCTCGGGGCTGGTCCTGGGTGCCGGATTCGCGCTGGCGCTCGCGGGGTGCGTCGGGACCGATCCCGGCGGACCCCCGGCCGATCCCACGCCGACGCCGGACCCGACGGGTTCGTCGTCCCCCGCGCCGGACGCGTTCGCCGGGCTGTCGCCGGTCGAGCAGCTCGCGCGGGCGAGCCTCGATCTGCGCGGGGTCCGGCCGACCGAGGCCGAGCTCGCCGCCGTCCGAGCGGATCCGGGGTCGGTCGACGCCGCGATCGACGGGTTCCTGACCGACGACCGGTTCGCCGACCGCGTCCGCCAGCTGTACCGCGAGGTGTTCCTCACCCGGATGGAGGACGTGCCGTTCGACGACTTCGCCGCGGTCCAGGCGATGCTCGGCGGAGACAGCGACGACGTCGAGGCGTTCATCGACGCCGCCGGCGACGAGCCGCTCGAGCTGATGGTCCACCTCGCGGTCGAGGATCTCCCGTACGATCTCGCGGTCACGGCCGACTACACGATGGTCGACGAGCGCCTCGCCGCGCTGTACCCGACCGATCGCCCCGCGGACGCCGACGGGTGGCGGGTCGCGCACTACACCGACGGGCGGCCCGCGGCCGGGGTGCTCGCGACGAACGGGCTGTGGTGGCGGTACCCGAGCACCGCGTCGAACAAGCAGCGCAAGCGGGCGAACACCGTCACCAAGCTGTTCGTGTGCCGGGACTTCCTGCTCACCCAGGTCCCGTTCGACAACACGGTGAACCTGCTCGACGAGGAGGCCCTGAACGACGCGATCCGGACCAACGCCGGGTGCAAGACCTGCCACGACACGCTCGATCCGATCGCGAGCTACCTGTGGGGGTTCGACTTCGACTACGACGCCGGGTTCCTGCTGCTCGACGGCCTCGTGTACCACCCCGAGCACGAGCGGGCGTGGGTCGACGCGACCGGGATGGCGCCGGCGTGGTTCGGCGCGCCGGGCGGCGGCCTCGTCGACCTCGGCACCCAGCTCGTCCGGGACCCCGCGTTCGACCCGTGCGCGGTCCAGCACGTGTACGAGAACCTGCTCCGCCGGCCCCCGACCGAGGAGGACCAGGCCGCGATCGCCGACCACGTTCGGTCGTTCCGCCAGAACGGGCGGACGATCCGGTCGATCTACCGGGCGGTGCTGGCCGACCCGCGGTACCACGGGGTGATCGCCGAGGGCGTCACCGGGGTCCCGCGGAAGGTGATGACCC
>JBEBJW010000779.1:0-4210 GCA_040079715.1 Myxococcota bacterium
CGCGCGGGTCAAGCGGGTCGGCGACGGCGGCGAGTACGGGCTCGCGGTGCCGTCGCGGCTCCAGGTGGTGTACGGACCGCGGCCGGTCGGCGCTGGCCTCACCGTCCGCGAGCACCCGCAGCTCGGGATCGAGCTCGGGGTCGCCGGCGGGGCGCTCCCGGCGGCGCGGCCGGACGCGTCGTTGCCGGTGGACCCGGACGGCGGCGGCGCCCGGTCGGTCGGGGCCGGGGCGCTGGTCCTGGCCGGCGCGCTCCGGTTCGACGTGAACCTCGGTCGGACCGCGAAGCTGTACGAGTGGTATCAGACGAACCGGATCGTCGAGGGGTTCGCCGGGACGCTCCGCCACGGCGCCGGCACGTTCGGGCTCGAGCGGCGGGTCCAGGTGGCACCCCGGACCTCGGTGCTCGCGGGGCTGGCGGTCACCGTCGGCACCTGGTCGGTCCCGAGCGGGGTGACGAAGGCGAGCGACCCCGACGACGAGCTCAGGGCCTCCGCGATGCGGATCGGGGGCGACGGCGAGCTCGGACTGTCGGTGCTCCTGTCGCCGAACCTGGTGCTCCGCGCGACGGGGGCGGCCCGGTACGCGGCCCCGGTCACGTCGTTCTCGTGGTCCGACGACGACGATCGCTCGGGCACGGTGGTCCCGACGACCAGCGGGGCGCCGTTCCGGTTGAACCCGGCCGGCGTCGGCGCAGCGGTGTCGACGGCCTGGGTGTTCTGACCGTCCCCCGAGCCGCGCGGCGTGGTCGTTCACTCGCAGCTTTCGGCCGCCCACGCGCAGGAGAACGACGCGTCGTCGCCGAACGCGGACCAACCGGTCGGGGACCCCGTCGATCCGCACGTCCGCCGGGTCGTTGTCGGTGACATCCGTCCCGAAGTCGGTCGCTTCGGCCACGAGCACCGACTGGACGTCGAGGAACACCCCGCCGCCGACGGTGTTCGTCTCGACCGCGCCGCCCGACAACGTCACCGTCGACCAGTAGACCGCCAGTCCTCCGCCGAACGACGCCTCGTTCCCCCGGATCTCCACGTCGGTGAGCGTGACCGGCTGGATCACCGCGTTCACGTAGACACCGCCACCGACGTCGCCGGTGTTGCCCTCGATCCGGGTCGCGGACACGGCCACGTCGTAGCCCTCGAGGAACACGCCGCCCCCGAACGGCGCGTCGTTGTCGAGCACGTCGACGTCGGTCAACGTCATGCTGCTGTCGGGTTCGAGGTTGTTCTCGGCCCACCCGTACACGCCGCCGCCGAGCTCGCCCGCGGTGTTCCCGGTGAACGCGCCGCCGGTCCACGAGACGTCGTAGAAGTAGCTCAGCAGCATCGCGCCACCGCCCCGGTAGAAGGCGGTGTTGTTCTGGACGATGGTCTGGTCGTCCGCGACGACCTCGATCCACCCGCGCCCGTAGACGCCTCCCCCCTCCCAGTCGGCCTGGTTGTCCTCGATCGTCACCTCGGTCATCGTCACGGACATCGGACCGGTGTCGGTCGTCTTGTCGAAGCTGATCGCGCCGCCTGCCTCGGCCTGGTTGTCCCGGAACGTGACCCGGGTGAGCGCGACCGTCTGCGGCACGTACGCGTCGCCGACGAACAACCCGCCGCCGTCGCCGGAGTACGGGTTGCCGTTGCCCTCGAACGTCACGTCGGTCAGCGTCAGCGCCTCCGACCAGCACGCGATCCCGGCTCCCCACGCCGTGTGGGTGTTCTGCTCGAACGTCACGTCGGTGAAGCTCAGCGGACCGGTGTAGGCCGCCCAAACACCACCCGCGGGCCCGTCGTTGTCGACGAACGCCGCGTTCTCGACGTCGAGCGAGCCACCCTCGAGGTGGATCGCGGCGTCCGAGGCACCGGTCAACGTGAGACCGCGGAGCGTCAACGCCGCATCGGAGACCTCGAAGATCGACGACGTCTGCGCGCCGGTCGCGTCCAACACGGCGAGGGTGCGGTCTGCAGAGGCCCCCTCGAGCGTGAGCGGGTGGTCGACGTAGACCTCGCGGGTCCGGAACACCCCGTCGCACACCCGGATCGTGTCCGCCGGCGCCGACGCCGCGACCGCGGTCTCCAGGTCGGGCCAGGCCGCGCCGTTCAGCTCGAACGCCTCGACCGTGAGCGCGTCGCAGTCGTTGTCCGCGCCGTCGCAGAGCTCGGGCGCGCCCGGGTGACTCAGCCCGGTCGTGTCGTCGCAGTCGGTGGCGTCGGCGACGTGGCCCGCCGGCGCGTCACACGCCACCGTCGACGCGGCGAGGTCGCCGAACCCGTCGAGATCGAGGTCGGCGTACCACACCGCCCCGTCGGTCGGGTCCTCGTCGACGGCCCCGTCGCAGTCGTCGTCCACGCCGTCACAGGTCTCTGCGGCGTCGGGGTGGACCGCCGGGTTCGCGTCGTCGCAGTCGTCGCCGGCGACGAACCCGTCGTCGTCTGCGTCCTGGCCGGACGTGCCGTCGGTGTCGGCGTCGGTGTCGGTGTCGGCGTCGGCGTCGGTGTCGGTGTCGGCGTCGCCATCGGCGTCCGCGTCGGGCGACGACGAATCGGCGTCGCCGGCACACCCGACGACCGTGAGCAACCAGAACCAGCGCATGGCGTCCTCCCGTTGGACCTACCGATACAGCCGGCCCGCGCGACGGACGAGGATCCGTGAACCGCTGTGAACCTCGGGCCTCGAGCCGCGACCCGGCCGCCCCGGCCACGCTCGGATATCGGACGAGATGTCCGACCGGCTGCGCCTGGGACACCGCATCGTCGACCTCGCGACCGGCGAGATCGAAGGCCACGGGCGGCTCCGGCCGATGGAGCGGGCGCTGCTCGCGTACCTCGCCCAGCATCCGGACGCGCCCGTCCCGATCCACGAGCTCCACACCGCGGTGTGGCGCTGGACCGGATGGCCGACGCCAGCGAGGCGATGCGTCGGGCGGGCGACGACGTCGAGGCCGGGATGTTCGATGGCAGTCGGGCCAAGAACCTGCTGCACGCCGGTCGGCTCGAGGAGGCGTCCCAGCTGCTGACCCACGCGCTCGAGCGGTATGGGATCCCGTTCGGCGCGCAGGTCGGGTGGCTGTCGGCCGAGCTGGCCGAGATCCGGCAGATCGAGGGGCGGTACGCCGAGGCCTACGCGCTCGTCGTCCGCGCGCTGACCCACCACCGGCACGGTTCGGGCCCGGCCCAGCTGATCCAGGCGCTGGTGTCCGCGGTCCGGATGGCGGCCAAGCTCGGCCGGACCGAGGACGTGGTGGCGCTGGTCGACGAGTGTCTCGCGATCCCGCCGTCGAGCCGGTCCAGCGGGTCCAGCACGCGATGCTGCGGGTGCACCGCGCGCTGGCCGTCGGACCGCCGTGGGCCGCGCTCGACCTGGCCGAGCGGGCGCGGGCGCTGAACGAGCGCCTCGACGTCACCTGGACCCGACCGTCGGTGACGACGTTGAACGCCGAGCTCCTGTTCGTGTCGGGGGAGCTGGAGGCGGCGGTCCGCGTGCTCCGGCCCGGGTCCCCGCCCGACCGGTCGAACGACGGGCGGACGGCGTCGCTGCTGTTCGCCGAGCTCGCGCTCCGCCTCGGGGACCGATCGGCGCCGCTCGCGGTGGCCGACCAGCTGCTGGCCGGCGACGCGTTCCCGGTCGAGCGGGCGCGGGCGCACGGCCTGCGGGGGCTCGTGGCGGCGCTGTCCGGGGACCGCGCGACCGCGGCGGCCGAGCTCGCCCGGACCTCGGGGGTCCGCGGCCTCGGCGACGGCTGGCTCGCGGTCCATCGACGGTGGATCCACCGGCTGTCGGGCGGCGATCCGGACACGGACCTCCCACCGGTCCCACCCGACGAGCTGGCGTTGATCCACGCCCTCGACGAAGCGCGTGGCGCGTCGCCCGCGTGGGCCCAGCCCCGGTCCCCGTGAGCCGTGCCGCCGGTCGGTCACGACACCGCCGCGCGCCGGTCGCGCCCGACTCCCCGCTGCCGGGCCGGGCGGACCGAACGGAGCGCCGCGGTTGTCGATCCGCCGCCGGACCGGGTACGACCAGACATGGCGACTCGGGTGTGGTGGCTCGCGGCGGCCGGCTGGACCGGATGTCCGGGCGGGCCGCCCGGGTCGACCGCGCCGACGCCCCCCCCGCCGACCTGCGCGAACCCCGACGCCCGCGCCGACCGGGCGTACGACGCGGTGGTGCTGCCGGGGGTCGGCACCGACGATCGGCGGTTCTGGGGAGGCGGGATCGTCGCGGCGG
>JBEBJW010000780.1:0-4207 GCA_040079715.1 Myxococcota bacterium
GGGGGGCCTCCCCGTCGGCGGCGCGCACGACACCGCCGCGATCGTGGCCGCCCTCGCCGCGGAGGTCGGGTCCGAGCCGACGATCGACGCCGTGGCGGCGGCGTTGAACGCCCGCGGCGACGTCACCGTGGTCCTCGACGAGGTGGAGGAGCGCTCGGGTCGACTCGGAGCGGTCCTCGATCAGCTCCTGGCACGGGCCCCGCGCGCCGGCTGGCTGATCGTGTCCCAGATCCCGCTCGACCACCCGAGCGAGCGCCGGATGGTGCTCGACACCCTGTCGAACGAGGACGGGGCGGCGCTGTTCCGGAGCCGGGCCGAGGCGCTCGGGGCGGTGCTCGGTCCGGGCGACGACGACGCTGTGTCGGAGCTGGTCGCGCGCCTGGACGGGCTGCCGCTGGCGATCGAGCTCGCGGCGTCGTGGGGGGTGGTGCTCGCCCCGCGCGAGCTCGTGGCGCGCCTGCGGGACCCGGCGACCCTCCGCGCGACCAACCGGGCGCTCGAGCCGCGACACCGGACGATGGACGCGGCGATCGGGTGGGCGTGGAACCTCCTCGAGCCGGAGGATCGGGCGGCTCTGGCGCGCCTGTCGGTGTTCAGCGGCGGGTGGTACCTCGACGGGGCGGAGGCGGTGCTGGGCCCACCGCTCGACGGCCCGGTGGACGGCGCGATCGACCGCGCGATCGACGCGAGCGGTCGCCTCCAGCTCCTGGTGTCGCGGTCGATGGTCCGCGCCACCCGCGCCGACGCCGATCCGGTCCGGTTCGACGTGCTCGAGGTGATCCGCCGGTTCGCCTCGGCCCGACTGGACCCGGCCGATCGGGTCGACGCGTGCGATCGGCACGCCGAGTACACCCTCGGGTGGGTCGAGCAGACCGCGCTCGACGGCGCGGCGGGCGGGCGCCGCCTGGCGATCGACCGGGCGAACGGCACCCTCGCGGCTCAGCACCGGGCGGCGACGGACCCGGCCCGGATCGCCCGGATCGGAGCCAGCGTGCTGCGGGCCCAGCTCCGGACCCTCGCCGCGATCGACCCGCCGCTGGTCGAGCTGACGGTCGAGGCGGCGGAGCGGTCGGGCGACCCGGGGCTCGAGGCGTACGCGCGGGTGTTGCGGATCGGCGTCCTGGCGCGCCGAGGCCGGCCCCCGGATCGGTCCGAGCTCGACGCGGTGCGCCGGCTCGCCCCGTCGGCCGAACCGAACATCCGGGCGATCGTGCTCAACGCGCTGGCGGTCCACACCGACCGCGACGAGGACCGCCCCGCGCTGTGGGAGGAAGCGGTGCGCGCCACCTCCGAGGGCGACCGCCCGTACGACGCGGCGTACCTCCACCACAACCTCGCACTGTACGCGACCGGCAAGGGCGATCTGCCAGCGGCGCTGGCGGCGGCCCGGCAGGCGGTCGACCTCGCGCGGGCGTCGGGGGCGCTGGATCAGCGTCCGAGCTCGATCCTGCTGTACGCCGTGCTCCGCCACCGCACCGGCGACCTCGACGGCGCGGCCGCGACCTGCGCCGAGGCGGCGTCCCTCGGGCTGTCCGGGTGGTACCTCGGGCTCCGCTACGCGCTCGACGGGGTGCGCGCGCTGGACGCGGGCGCTCCGGGCGACGCGATCGAGCCCCTGTCCCGCGCCGGTCCGCTGGTGGCCGCGGTGAGCCCGGAGCCGATCCCGGGGCTGGCGCTGGCGGTGGCGGCGTGCCGGGCGGTGGCCGCAGCCCGGGTCCAGCACCCGCACGCCGACGACTGGCTGGCGGAGGCGCGCAGCCCGAGCCTGGCGTCGGGGGTCCTGGGGCCGTCGCCGAGCCCGGATCCCCTGCGCCGGGCGATGGACCGGGCCCTCGGGATGGCCGCAGAGGCCGCAGGGCCGTCGCCGCCCGGGCTCGAGCTGTTCGGCGAGGTGCTGGAGCGGCTGGCGAGCGCCCGGCGGTCGGTCGCGATCGGGCCGGACTGCGGGTGGGTCGCGGTGGACGGCGCGGCGATCGCGTTGACCGCCCGACCGGTCGCCCGGCGGCTGGTCCAGTGCCTGGTGGAGGTTCGCCGGACCGCACCGGGAGCCCCGGCGTCGGCCGGCCAGCTGATCGAGGCCGGCTGGCCCGGCGAGAAGATCCTGGCCGACGCGGCCGCCAACCGGCTGTACGCGGTGCTGTCGGCGCTGCGGAAGCTCGGGTTGGGCGCCGTGCTGCAGCGGGTCGAGGGCGGGTGGCGCCTCGACCCCGACGTTCCGGTGATCCCAGCGACAGGACGCGGCCCGCCCGGGACGCTGCCGGGCACCCCGGCGCTGACCTGACTCGAGGCGTCAGGGCACGAACGTGCCGTCCCAGATCGCCGGGGTCCCGTCCACCGCGAGCACCTCGGCCTCGAGCAGCGCGCTCATCCCCCAGAACCCGCCGTCGACCGGGAGAAGGAAGTAGTCGGACGACACGTCGGACTGGATCCACAGGTGACCGGGGCCGGGGCTCAGGAACGCCATCGCCTCGGCAGGGATCGTGTCCGCGCCGGTCGCCGGGTCGAAGTGGCACCACACCATCTTCATCTCGGTCGCCTCGATCCGCTGGAGCTGCACGTACAGCTCCCCGGTCGACGCAGCGGGCTCCCAGGTGACCGGCAGCGCGCTGCCGACCGAGATCTCGGGCGCGTAGCCCTCGCCCGGGAACGCCGGCTCGATCAACTGGAGGGTCGGCGGGGCCACCACGTCGAAGTCGAACGCCGGCACCTCGTCGCCGGGCGCGCGGAGCGACACCGTCTCGCCGCCGGTCCACGCCGGGACCTCGATGAACGCGGGTCCATACCCACCGGCCGCGTAGGTCAGCTCGAACGCCGGCACGTCGTCGACCGCGATCTCGATCGGCCCGGCGGACGACTGGTACGCGGTGGTGCTCCCGTCGAACAGCGGGCACACGATCGTCTCGCACGCGCCGTACTCGGCGTCGAGCGAGCAGTACACCGCGCTCGTTCCGCCCGCCGCCTCCATGAACGCCATCGCCGTCGCCGATTGGCTGGACTCCGACGACGACACGTACAAGAACCCGCTGCCGAGGTAGGTCCCGCTGTCGGTGGTCGGGCCGCCCGTGTCGTCCGTGGTTCCGTCGGTGTCGGCGTCGCTGTCGGTGTCGCTGTCGGCGTCGGTGTCCGTGTCGGCCTCGAGCCCGGTCGCGGTGCCGGTCGGATCGTCACCGCACCCGACCGCCGCGCCACCGATCGCGAGGCCACCAATCGCCAGAATCCAAGCCCGAGCGGTCCGGTCCATGTTCCCTCCCGCCGACCCGGGTACCGCAGCGCCCCGCCGAGGTCGATCGGAGGCCGCCTGAGGTCGACTGAGGTGGGGACGGACGGTAGGCCCTCGCAGGCCTCGGGAGAGCTCGCTTCGCGAGGTTCCCGGCCTGGTAGATGCCGATGGCTCGCCTTCGGACCCGCCGCCCTCCGGGCGACCCTCCACTCCCTAAGCGACCGCGCCGCCGGTCGGGTTGACTGAGTCGCCGGACCACAGCCGACCGCGGGCCATGTTGCCCCACATCCGGAAGTCGCACAGGAACGACCACACCGGGTAGGTGAACGTCGCCGGGCGGTTGTGCTCGACCCGGAAGTGCCCGATCCACGCGCAGGCGTACGCGCCGACGACCCCGCCGAGCACCCACGGGCTGGTGACCGCCATCGGGACGACGATCAGCGCCATCGGCAAGAACGCGGCCCGGTGGGGCTCGATCCGGGTGGCGCCCCACCAGCCGGCGGCGATCGCCACCGCGAGGCCGACCGAGAACCACATCGGGTTCCACGCCAGGCTCGCGACGATCGACGCGAAGAACCCGGTGGTCCCCACGAAGTGGAGCGCCCGCGACACCGGGCTGCGGTGCTCGGACAGGTAGTACGGCCAGAACTCGTTCAGCGACTGGATCCGGTTCATCGGGGCTCCTCGGTCGGTGCGACGGCGGAGCCTAACCCGAACCGCCCGATCCGCGCTTGGCGGCGAGATCCGCCTTCATCCGGGCGAGCTCCTCCCGGGCCCGGGCCTCCCGCGCCTCCCGCAGCTCCCGCGCGGACGGCGTGGGCGCGGACGCCGGCGCAGACGACGCGGACGGGCCAGGGTGGGGCCCCCCGACGACATGGCCAGCGTCCGTGGGTTCGCTGGCCCCGCGCGCCTCGGTCGCCCGGGCCAGCTCGCGCTCGGCGAACCCGACCAGCTCCTCGGCCGCGCTGGCGAACACCCGCTCCGCCT
>JBEBJW010000781.1:0-4193 GCA_040079715.1 Myxococcota bacterium
GCCCGCCTCGTGCCCCTCCGCCTCGCGATCGCCGCGGCGTGCCTCGCCGGATGCACCGTCGAACCGCAGCCGCCCGAGGATCCCGCCATCGCCTCGGCGACGGCGGAGCCGCGGTCGGTGTCGCAGGCGGATCTGACGGTGGAGCTGAACCGCGAGGCGTCGATCGCGGGCGCGTGCGTGCGGCGGGACGACCCGGCCGAGGTCCACCTGCTCGAGGCGACGGGCTCGGGCACCCAGGTCCTCCGGTTCGCCGGGTTGCTGGCGTCGACCGACTACGATTGCACGGTCGCGGTGGTGCCCGGGACCGGGTCGGAACCCGAGTCGGTCGCGCACGCCTCGTTCCGCACGCCGGATCCGCAGGGCGAGCTCGCCTCGGCCGACGCGACCGGCGACCCGTCCCGGATGACCGGCGCGTACACGGTGATGAACGTCAAGCCGGAGTGCTACGGCGGCAAGACCAACTACATCACGGTGCTGGATCCCGACGGGAACAACCGGTGGCGCCACGACCTGCCCGACGGGATGAACATCGGGCTCGAGGTCACCTCCGACGGCCCGAACCGGTTCCTGTGGGGCGGCGGAAAGGACCCGCGGGGCGCGCCGACCGTGGTCGACGTCCTCGACGGCGACCAGTGGACCCTCGCGTTCCCGGGCTCGGACCGGACCGAGTTCCACCACGAGACCCGCCGGCTCGCCGACGGCACCGTGCTGTCGGCCGAGGACGCGTACGACGACGGATGGGCCGCGTTCAAGCTTCGGATCTCGCGCGACGACGGGACCCCGGCCTGGCTGTGGGACGTGCGGGACGCCGTGGCCGACGGATGGTTGCCGGCCGGATCCGCCGAGGTGACCGATCCGCACCACCTGAACTGGGCCGACGTGGTCGACAGCGGCGCTGGCCCGGTCGCGTACGCTTCGCTGTGCTACGCGTTCCTGATCGTGGCGATCGACGTCACCACGAATCAGCCCCTGTGGCGGTTCGGCGCCGGCGGCGACTTCACCCTGACCGACGCCGCGGGCGACCCGCTGCCCGACGAGGAGTACCCGCAGTGCCAACACGGCCTGCAGACGGACGGCACCCACCTGATCGTGTACGACAACGGCACGAACCGCGGGTACACCCGGGTGGTCGAGTACGAGCTCGACCAGCGCGCCATGACCGCGAAGAAGGTCTGGGACTGGCGCGATGAAGGCTTCTGGGAGCTGTACCACGGCGGGGTGGACTGGCTGACGCCGGACCGAGACCGGGTGCTGATCGCCGAGGGGAACAACGACTGCGGCGAGGGCTCGGACCGTCCGAGCCAGGTCGTCGAGCTCGAGCGGTCGACCGGCGCCGAGATCCACCGGCTCACGTTCCGCGACGTGGGCCAGTGGCTGTACCGCGCCCACCGGGTCGACGGGTGCGACGTGTTCGCGAACACCAAGTACTGCCCGACGCTCGCGGCCCGGCTCGACCAGCTCCGCCCGGCCCTCGGCCTGTGATCGCGTGGACGTCCGCGGACGTCCGCGACCGTTCGGGTTCCTGCGCTCGAAACCCTCGCTCCCCTCTCTCCTCTCCACATGGAGGCGCCCGTGATCGCTCTCGCTCTCGCCCTGGCCCTGTCCGGTCCGTCCGTCGCCGCCCCCGGGACGACGACCGGCAGCTCGCCGGTGTCGCGCGTCGAGGCCGACGGCTCGAACCCGCACCCCGGACAGAACGGCACGCTCGACGCCTGGCAGCAGGCGTACGTGCTGGCGGCCTGGCGGTACTTCGAGAACAACTTCCAGGACTCGACCTGCCTGTACAACTCGGTGAACGACTACCCCTCGACCACGATGTGGGACGTGGCGTCGTCGATCGCCGCGATGGTCGCCGCGTACGAGTTCGAGCTGATCGGCTCGGTCGAGTTCGACCAGCGGATGAGCTGCCTGCTGTCGTCGCTGAACAAGATGGAGCTGTACAACGGCGAGCTGCCGAACAAGGCGTACAACACGATCACGCTCGCGAAGGTGAACTACCAGAACGAGCCCGAGGACCTCGGGGTGTCCGCGATCGACCTCGGTCGGTTGCTGACCTGGCTGTCGATCGTCAAGAATCGGTACCCGGTCCACGCCGAGCAGATCGACCGGTTCGTGCTGCGGTGGCGGTTCTGCGACATGGTGGATCGCGGCGGCTCGCTGTACGGCGCGGTGAACGCGAAGGACGGCGAGGGCATCGTGTGGCTCCAGGAGGGCCGGCTCGGGTACGAGGAGTACGCCGCGAACGGGTTCCGACTGTGGGGGTTCGACACCGAAGCCGCCTCGCGGCTCGAGCCCCACGAGACCGAGCGGATCCACGGGGTCCGGATCGCGTACGATGCCCGGGATCCGGCGACGTACGGGGCCCACAACTACGTGGTGACCGAGGCGTTCCTCCTCGGCGGCCTCGAGCTGAACTGGGACCACCCGGACGACCCCACGTCGAGCGACCTGTGGTTCTCCGACCGGGACGCGCACACGCTGGCGAAGCGGATCTACCGGGTCCAGGAGCGCCGGTTCCGGCGGACCGGGATCCTGACCGCCCGGACCGAGCACCAGATCGCGGGCCCGCCGTACTTCGTGTACGACACGATCTACAGCGACGGCGTCGAGTGGAACACGATCGCCGACACCGGCGAGCAGTTCCCGGAGCTCGCCGCGGTGTCGACCAAGGCCGCGCTCGGGATGTCGGTGCTGTTCGACACCCCGTACACCGACAAGCTCGCAGCGGCGGTGATGCCGATGCTCGACCCCGGCAAGGGGCTGTACGAAGGGTTCTACGAGGCGAACGGCGAGCGGATCGACACCCTGACCGCGAACACCAACGCGATCGTGCTCGAGACGCTGCTGTACAAGGTCCAAGGCAAGCTGTACCGGCGCGACGTCACCGCGACCTCGCTGTGGGACCAGGTGCCGAACGGGGAATACCCCGGCAACGCCCAGTGCCTCCCGGGCACGGCCCGCGACCTGATCGAGTCGGATCCCCGGCGGAAGGGTCGGTACGAGGTCGGCCGTCCGGTCGCGAAGTAGCCAGTTTCCATGTTTATCTTTCGAGACCCCTCACCAGGAGTGTGCCCCGTGCAGTGCAAATTCGATCCACGTGGTGGAAAGTCGACGGGGGTGATCGAGCTCTCGGGCCGGCTCGACCTCCTCACCGCCGCCGAGCTGAAGGACCAGATCCAGCGCCTGGTGGCCGACGGGTGGAGCCAGCTGGTCGTCGACCTCGAGTCGGTGCTGTTCGTGGACAGCTCCGGCCTCGGCGCGCTGATCAACGGCCTGAAGGCCGCGCGGCACGCGGGCGGTGACTTCCGGATCGCGAGGCCGCCCGAGCAGGTCCGGTACATCCTGCAGGTCAGCACGCTCGACCAGGTCCTCAAGCCGTATCCGACCGTGGAGGATGCCCTTGCCGAGTACGTGTGATCGGTCCGGCCGGCCGGCGGAGGCCGAGCGATGATCGCGACGCTCGCCCTCGCCGCGCTGGCGGAGCCGCCGCGGGCCGAGATCACCGCCGGGTGGTCCGGCAACGTCGATCAGAGCTACGGCTCGCTCGTGTTGCAGCCGGCCCTGTTGCGGTCGGTCGACGCGAGCGTGGTGCTCCGGGCGACGGTCAGCACGATGTACTACACGTTCGATGATTCGGCCGGGACCAGCCGGGTCGAGTCGCCCGGGACCTCGATCGGCCCCGGGTTCGTGTACACGCCGAAGAACCTCGCCCTCGGGATGTCGATCGGGATCGGCGCCCGGCGGTCGACGGTGAAGCTCGGCGACGACCGGGACCGGCGGGTGGAGCTCGACGCCACCCTGTCCGGCGACCTGTACTGGCGCCCCGGGCAGCGGGCGCAGCTGTACGGCACGTTCAGCTTCAACGCGGTCGGCCCGTACCTGTGGGCGCGGAGCGGCGCGACGGTGCCGGTGGCCCCGTTCTCCGGCCGGTCGGCGCCGGTGTCGCTGTGGCTCGGGGCCGAGGCGACCAGCGTCGGCACGTTCGACGACCGGGTGCTCGAGGTCGGGCCGGTGGCGGAGCTGCCGGTGCGCGAGCTGGGCGCGGTGTTCAGCCTGCGCGGCGGGGTCGCGCTCGACGAGCGGGACGGGTTCGATCCGAGCGGGCTGTCGTTCGGCGCGGGCGTGTACTGGTCGTACTGAACCGTTCCCCGCGTTCGGGGTCGACGGCCGGCGGTCGCGGCGGTATCTGGGCC
>JBEBJW010000782.1:0-4182 GCA_040079715.1 Myxococcota bacterium
CCCGCGGGTCGTCCGGGGTGGCGGGCGAGGGCTCGGCGGTCGGCGGCGCCTCGCGGCGGGCGGTCCACGCCTCGAGCCGCCGCTCGGCGTCGCGCCACGGCCGGTGGAACGCGACCCCGAGGCTGCTGGTGAAGAACGCCGCGACCAGGAACCCCAGGGCGTAGTCCGGCACCTCCAGCGTGAGCAGCGCCAGCCCGAGGGCGCACGCGACCAGCCCGACCCCGGTCGCGACCACGGTGCGGGTCCGGACGAGGGCGCGCGCCTCCACGATCTCCGCCGGCTCGTCCACGCTCCCTCCGCCGATTCCGTATCCGGCTCCGGCTCCACGCGTAAGATCGCCGGTCGCGGACGGCGGCGAGGCGGCGCAGGCTCACCCACAACGCTTGGAGCCCGAGAGCACGCAACGCGGCCCCAAAGTGGTCACACACCGGGCGCTTCGAGGACGACGGCGGCTCTGGTCACGCCGGTCACTGCGTAGCCGAGGGCCACCACATCGAGCAGCGGACCGAACGGGTCGTTCGACACCGCGAACACCAGCCCGCGCGGGACGTCGCTGCGCTCGCGACGCTCGGGCACCCCACCGTGGCGCTGCTCGCCCGGACGGCGACGGGAACCGGGCGCTCGGCCTCGGCGGCGATCCCTGGTAGCGCTCGGTCGCGCTGCCCCCTCAGTCCGCGGCCGGCGTGCGAATCGCCACCCCGGCGAGGCCGGCCCAAACCGCCCAAGCGACCAGGAACGGGATCGCGGCCCACGGCCCGGTCCCGGCCGCGATCCCGCTCGCGCCGACCATCGCCGCGAGGGCGAGCCCCATGTCGACGGCGATCACGAGCTGGATCCCGGCGACGACCCACGCCGCCGGGTGGCGGATCCACAGCAGGATCCCGGTCGCGAGGCCGAGCGGGACCAGCAGCCCGAGATCGAGCGCGTGGACCACGTGACCGATCGCGTCGACCCCCTGCGGGTACCCGAACGCCCCAGCGGCGGTCCGGCCGGCGATGTCCCGCAGCCAGGCCGCTGCCAGCAGCGACGAGAACAGCACCGCGTACGCCGCGATCCCCCGCCGGGGCGCCCGGGCGAACCGGTCCGGCAGCGCAGCGAGGTCCGCCGGGTCGAAGCCGGTGAGGGCGCCGATCCCAGCGGCCAGCGCCAGCGCGTACGTCGCGACGTACACCAGGTACAACGCGGTGAACGGCGGGCTGACCGCGAACTCGAGGAACGTGTACACGAGGTACGCCATCGAGCCGGCCCACCCGATCCGCCCGGCGATCGACCCCCGGATCGCCGCCCGGAGCGCGATCCCGCCGATCGGCACCGCCAGCCCGAGGGTGACCGCGCTCCACCCGCGCGCCTCCGCCTGGGCCGCGTCGAACGACGCGCCGGGCGGATCCGGGAACGACCCGTCCCACCCGAGCACCACCGCCGAGGCCGCGGAGGCCCCGACCAACGCGGCTACCGTCAGCCCGGCCCACGCCGGATGTACCTGTCGCATCTGTCTCCCCCGGTCGGCAGTCCCGCTCGAACGCGTCGTCCGCGGGGGTTGGCACGGTCCGTGCGGGCCGGTTAGGCGGCCGGTGTCCCCAGGAGACCCACGGACCGATGGACCCCAGCAGTAGGCGCTATCCCCCGAACGTCTGATCCGCGCCACGCCGGCCGACCCCTGCGTGACGCAGGAGGTCGCCATGTCCAACCGCGACGCGTCCAACCGCGACACGACCTTGTCCGCCGCGCAGCCGTACACCCTCGCGGGAGATTCCCTGCTCGCCCGGTGGGCAGAAGTCCCGGCCGATCGCCGCGTCACCGAGTTCCGCACCCTGCCGGAGGGCGCGGACGATCAGTTCTTCCTCGCGCTCGGGTCCGCCGATCAGGCCGACCTGCTCGCGGCGCTGCCGCCGATCGAGCGACGGCTGTGGCTCCGCGCGCTCGCGCCGGACGACGCCGCCGACGTGATCCAGCGGTTCCCGGTCGGGGAGCGCGCGCTCCTGCTCGCCCAGCTCGACGACGCCTCCCGGCGCGAGGTGTCGGCGCTGCTGGCCTACGCCGAAGACGAGGCCGGCGGCCTGATGAGCCCGCGGTTCGCCCGCCTCCGACCGGACCAGTCGGTCGGGGAGGCGGTCCGGTACCTCCGCCAGCAGGCGACCGCCGGGGTCGAGACGATCTACTACGCGTACGTCGTCGACGCCGAGCAGCGCCTGGTCGGCGTGGTGTCGTTCCGCGACCTGTTCGGGGCCCGCGACTCCACCCCCGTGTCGGAGGTGATGCGGACCGAGTTCGTGTCGGTCGCGCCGGACCTCGATCAGGAGCGGGTGGCACGGGTGATCGCCACCCACGACCTCGTCGCGGTCCCGGTGGTCGACGCCGCCGGCGTGCTGCACGGGATCGTCACCGTCGACGACATCGTCGACGTGGTCCAGGAGGAGGCGTCGGAGGACATCCACAAGCTCGGCGGGATGGAGGCCCTCGACGAGCCGTACCTCAAGACCACGTTCGGGGCGATGATCAAGAAGCGGGCCGGGTGGCTCTCCGCCCTGTTCATCGGCGAGATGCTCACCGCCACCGCGATGGCCGGCTACCAGGCCGACCTCGAGCGGGCGGTGGTGCTCGCCGTGTTCGTGCCGCTGATCATCTCGTCCGGCGGAAACTCGGGGTCCCAGGCGACGAGCCTCGTGATCCGGGCGCTCGCGCTCGGGCAGCTCCGCCCGTCGGACGCCTGGCAGGTGGTGCGGCGCGAGCTCGCGTCGGGGCTCGCCCTCGGGGCGATCCTGGGGGCGATCGGACTCGTGCGCGTGCTGACGTGGCACGTGTTGTTCGGCAGCTACCCGGATCACGCGGTCCAGCTCGCCCTCACGGTGGGGGTCAGCCTCGTCGGGGTGGTGACCTGGGGGACGCTGTCCGGAGCGCTGCTGCCGCTGCTGGTCCGGCGGCTCGGGTTCGACCCGGCCAGCGCCTCGGCCCCGTTCGTCGCCACCCTGGTCGACGTGACCGGGTTGGTGATCTACTTCTCGGTGGCCCACGTGCTGATGGGCGTGTGATCGTTCACAGGAACGTGAACGATCCGGTCGCCCCGGTCGGGGTATGCTGCGCGGTCCCGGGAGGTCCGATGCGGCGGTTCGCGATGTTCACGGTCACGGCGGTCGCGGCGGCGGGATGCGGTCCGGCCGACGCGATCGGCGTCCGCCAGTCCCCGCCCGGGCTCGGGTTGGTCGACTCGACCCCGGACGACGATCCGACGGGTCCGACCGATTCCACCGACCCGACCGACCCGACCACCACCGACGGGACGGGGACCACCGGCGGGACGACCGGCGGGACCAGCGGGACGACCGGCGGGACGACCGGGACGACCGGCGGGACCACCGGGACGACGGGGACGACCGGCGGTACCACCACGACCACCACCGACGGGGAGCCGCCGATCGGGGTCGACGTGTCCCATTGGCAGGGTGACATCGACTGGGCCGACGTGGCCAGCAACGGCATCGGGTTCATGGTCGCCAAGGCGAGCGAGGGCACGTACTACACGGACCCGACCTACTTCGACAACGTCGAGGGGGCGTGGGCGGCCGGGATGTACGGCGGCGGGTACCACTTCGCGATCCCGGACGACTCGAGCGGCGCCGAGCAGGCTCAGGTGTTCGTCGACAACGGCGGGGGCTGGGTCGCCGACGGGTCGACGCTCCCCGGCGTGCTGGACATCGAGTACAACCCGTACGGCTCGACCTGCTACGGCCTGTCCCAGTCCGAGATGGAGGACTGGATCGCCGACTTCGTGGGCGAGTACGAGGCGCTGACGGGCGTGTCCCCGATCGTGTACACCAACGCCAACTGGTGGGACACCTGCGTGGCGTCGTCGGCGTTCTCGGATCTGCCGCTGTGGGTCGCGCACTACGGCGCGATCACCCCGAACCTGCCGATCGGGTGGTCGGCGTACACGATCTGGCAGTACACCGACGCCGGCACGGCCTCGGGGATCGCCGGCGGCTGCGACGAGAACCTGTTCGGCGGGCCGCCCTCCGCGCTCCGGGCCCTGGCACTCGGCCAGTGACGCTCGTGACGACCGGGTGACGCCAGCAGGGGAGAGCGCGAACGAGCGGACCCCCGGAGGACCGCCCCCGCGACCCATGCCCGCAGCAGTTGCGAGATCGTCGAGGGGGTCCTCCGGGTTCCGTACCTCGGTGGTGCGCC
>JBEBJW010000783.1:0-4181 GCA_040079715.1 Myxococcota bacterium
GACGTCGCGGTCCGTGATCCCGGGCGGGACCGGATCGGCCCGCTGGCGCCGGATCGGCTGGCGATCGGGGTGGTGGAGGGGTGGCGCGGCGAGGTGGTCCACGCGATCGAGACCGGGCCGGACGGCCGCGCGGTGCACCACAAGGTCCAGGACCCGTCGCTCCGGAACTGGATGGGGCTGGCGCTCGCGCTGCGGGGCCAGGACATCTCCGACTTCCCGATCTGCAACAAGAGCTTCGACCTCTCCTACTGCGGGAACGACCTCTGATGTTCGACGCGCTCGCCGTCCGGGCCTCGCAGGGCTGGCAATACATCCGCGATCTGCGCGCCGCGCGCCCCGTCGGGTACCGGGGTCGGCCCGGGATCACCGCCGCCCCATGCGAAGACGGCTGTGTGGCTTGCCGGGACGTCTGCCCGACCGCCGCGATCGCGGTGGCGCCCGTTCGGCTCGACCTCGGGCGGTGCGTGTTCTGCAACGGCTGCGCCGAGGTGTGCCCGGTCGACAAGATCGCGTTCGGCCCGGACCCGCGGATGGCCGCGCGCGACCCGGCCGGGCTGGTGGTGGGGGAGGGGACCGCGGCGGCGCCGGTGCCGGTCGACGACCAGCTCCGGGCGTTGTTCGGTCGCTCGTTGCGGCTGCGGCAGATCTCGGCCGGCGGGTGCAACGGGTGCGAGCTCGAGCTGAACGCGACGTCCAACGTGAACTTCGATCTCCAGCGGTTCGGGATCGAGTGGGTGGCGAGCCCCCGGCACGCGGACGGCCTCGTGTTGACCGGACCGGTGACCCGGAACATGGCCCGGGCGGTCCAGCTGTGCATCGACGCCACCCCGGCCCCGAAGTTCGTGGTCGCGGTCGGGGCGTGCGCGATCTCCGGTGGGCTGTTCCGGGAGGGCGCCGACGTCGAGCGGAGCGTGCTCGATCGGTGGCCGCCGGTGGTGTCGGTGCCGGGGTGTCCGGTCCACCCGCTGACGTTCGCCCACGCGATCCTCGATCTGCTGGGGCGGTGAACGGGACCCGGGCGATCGGGCGGGAGACCGGGTACGAGGGTCGATGCTCCCTGTCCTGTTCGCCGCCTGCGCCGATCCTTCCGACCCGCCCCCGGAGGCCGCGTGCGTCCCCGCGTCCGAGGCCGAGATCCTCGAGCGGCGCGGCGACTACTACCGGTGCCTGGATCGCACGCTCCAGGACGGCGCGGGCTGCGGTCCGGACGGGTACCCGCTCGGGTACGGCGCGAAGTACGCCGACCGGTACTTCGACGACGCGTACCCGCGGCTGACCGACGCCGGCCAGGCGTTCTTCCGCGCGGTGTCGCCGTGCCTGCAGGAGCGGATGGCAGCGGAGGTCGCGCCGGACTGGACCTGCGCCGAGGTGTGGGACCACGGGTTCGACACCCACCTCGGCTGCTACCTCGACGCCGGGTTCTGCGGGATCCCCGGGTCCGACGTGGTCGAGATCGCCGGGGTGCTCGACCCCGAGGACAGCGCCCTGCCCGAGGTCGCGGACCTGTTCGTGGCGTTGACCGAGGCCTGCTCGGGTTGAGTTCATCGGAACCGGAGCTTCAGGATCTCGTCGTCGAGGGACGCGGCGATCGCGCGGGCCCGGTCGCGGGCGTCGGTCCGGGTGGGGTCGATCCGGGCCACCATCGCCAGCGCCATCGCGCGGAGCCGCACGTGGCCGCCGTCGCCGGCATGGTCCGCCGCTCGCTCGGCGCACCGGAGCGCCTCGTCGACCCGCCCGAGCTTCCACCGGCACCACGCGAGGCCGTTCGACCGGCGAGCGGACGCGAACGGGGGTCCGACCTCCGGGATCTCGAGGTACACCCGCTCCGCCGCCGCCGGATCCGGGCCGCGGGCGCCGCGCTGGTGGTTCAGCTCGTACCCGCGGTGGTCGATCCACCGGGCGTGGAGGTTCGCCCGCTCCTCCGGGTCCGCGATGGCGTCGAGCAGCTCGCCGATCCGCTCGAGCCACCCGTCGACCGCGGGCGGATCCCGCCGGCTCGCGACGAACGCGTGGCTGAGCCAGGCCTCGATCCGGACCTCCGGCGCGAGCTCCGCCGTGTCGGGGACCGCCGCGAGGTGGATCACCGTGGCGTCGAGGTCTCGCCGCCGCATCGCCACCGTCACCCGGGCCAGCGCGAGCCAGCTCCGCGCCCCGCGCGCGTCGGTGATCGGCGGCGCGTCCCACGCCCGGATCAGGTCCTCGCACACCGGCACCGGCAGATCGGTGAACCGCGAGTGGTACGCCCCCATCCACCGGATCCGCGCGTCGACGGCGTCCGGAAGCCCGAACAGGCGGACCGCCCGCTCGCCCCACTTGCCGCCCGGCTCCTGCGCCCGCGTCCGCAGCCGCCGGAGCGCCCGCTCGACCGTCCCCACGTCGTCGTCGTAGCCGCGCGCCGCCGCGAGCCGGTCCGCCACCGCGGTGAGCGACCCCGACCGCTCGACCAGCCACGCCACGTACCGGTCCCACCCGAACCCGCGGTCGTCCATCCGGGCGAGCGTACCCGAGCCGGCCCCCGCCGGCGTGTCCGGAACCGCGTCCGGGCAGGGGATGGGCGTCCGCGGCATGGTCTCGGTGGGAGGGCACGATGGCCCGTACGATTCTGATCGGAGACATCCACGGCTGCTGGGACGAGCTGCAGGCGCTGCTCGACCGGGTGGCGCTGACCGACGACGACCTGGTGGTCAGCGTCGGTGACCTGGTCGACCGCGGTCCCGCGCCGACCGAGGTCGTCCGCTGGTTCCGGAACCGCGCGCGCTCGGTGGTGGTGTGCGGCAACCACGAGCGCAAACACGTCCGGCGGACGTTCTCGTTCAGCCAGGAGATCACCCGGCTGCAGCTCGGCGAGGACTACGCCGACGCGGTCGCGTGGATGGCGACGCTGCCGTACCACTGGGAGACCGACGAGGTCCGGGTGGTGCACGCGGCGCTGATCCCCGGGGTCCCGCTGGCCGAGACCCCGGAGGACGTGCTGTGCGGCACGACGTCCGGCACCGAGCGGCTCGAGCGGCGGCTCGGCGGCGCCCGGTGGCACGAGCAGTACACCGACCCGAAGCCGGTCGTGTTCGGCCACCACGTGGTCGGCGCGGAGCCCCTGGTCCGCGACGGCCGGGTGTTCGGGATCGACACCGGGGCCTGCCACGGGATGGCGCTGACCGCGCTGATCCTGCCGTCGTTCGAGCTCGTGTCGGTCCCGGCGCGGGCCGATCACTGGCGGGCGACCAAGCGGATCTGGCAGGTGCCGGTGCTGCGCGAGCGGCCGTGGGCGTCGATGTCGTTCGACCAGCTCGACCGGAAGGCGGCGGAGCTGGCGCGCGGGGCGGGTGCGGACGCGGTCGCGTTCCTGGACCGGGTCCGGGCGTGGTCGGCGGAGGTCCGGGCGGCGATCCCGACGGTCGCGGCGGCGGTCGACGAGGTCGCGGCGACGCTGGTCGCCGACCACGGTCCGGACGGGTTCGCCCGGGCGGCGGCGGCGCACCCGGCGGGGTCGACGGTGATCCGTCGCCACGCCGGCAAGCTGTCGACCGACCACCTCGGGTGTTCGGGCCCGGGGGACGTGCTCCGGCTGGCGGCCCGGCTCGGGCTCGGGCTCGGCGTGCCGTCCGCCCCGTGAACGGTGAGGTCGCAGCGGCGCTGTGAGGCGGTCCGCCCGTCCCGCGACGGGACGCCACCCGGAGCTCCGCGCCGCCGGCCGACCCGTGGATCCCGACCGGGGCCGGCCGGAGATCGAGGGTGCTGGCTACTGCGCGGTCCGACCGGAGGCCCGGTGGGCGGCCTCCCGGACCCGGCGCGCAGCGGCGTCGACCTCGGACGTGGCGGCGACCCGCTGCACGAGGTCCCCCACGTCGGCGGCGACCCCACCGTCGGCCGCTCGGACCGCCAGCTCCGCGTGGAGGGTCCGGAGCGACCCGAGCAGCCCGTCGAGCTGGTCCCCGCTCCGCGCCGCCGCAGCCTCGAGCGTCGCGCGCCGGTGGGGATCCGACTCCGCCGCGACCGACGCCTCGAGCAGGGCCAGGTCCGCGACCAACGCCCGGAGCTGGTCCACGGCCTGGGCGGTCACCCGATCGACCCCGTCGTCCGCCCCGAGGGCGTCGATCCGCGCGAGGTTCCGCTCCCCGCTCATCCCGCTGTCGGCGACGATCGCGACCCGACCCTTCGGGGCGAGGCTTCGCGCCTCGGCG
>JBEBJW010000784.1:0-4174 GCA_040079715.1 Myxococcota bacterium
AGGATCTGGAGGCGTCGGAGCCGATGTGAGGACCCGCGGGCGTGGGCCCCGCCGATCATCCGAGGTCAACCCGTGGCTCGGGAGGTGTCGAACGCGGGCCTCGCTGACCTGCAAGAGCGGCCTGGTCGACTGCGAGACCTCGTTCACGCTGGACGTGCAGAACTGCTCGGCCCTCGCGGTCACGCTGAACGGCTGGTCCTCTGTCTGCACCGATCCGCAGGCCTACGGCGCCTACCCGTTGTATCTCCCGTCCATGGGCGGCGAGCGGATCCGGCTCCGACCGGGAGAAGCCTGGACGGCGACGCTCACCCGGTACGTGGCGGAGACCTGCACGTTCCACGCGAACCTGGTCGGGGACGGCGCGGAGGTGGGCGCGGTGCCAATCACGGTCCAGGTCGTCAACCCCGCCGCGGACGCCAGCATCGCCGCGTGCCGCGCGTGCGGCGGGGAGTGGGGCCGGCAGGGCATGCTTCAGCGGTACGGCTGCGTCTGCCCGACCCCGGACGCCGGCAAGCCCTGCGCCCATGCGGACGACTGTACCGTCGGGTGCATCAGCCGCGGCGGCGAGCCGTTCCGCTGCGCCGAGACCGACTCGCCGTTCGGATGCTTCACGATCCTGCCGGACCGCGGGCAGGCCGACCAGAGCCCACAGCTACGGTGCGTGGACTGAGCCGGCGGACTCCGGGGGCCTCAGCCCGCGACCGCCCGACCGCCACTGCACACTGCGTCGCCGAACCGCACCGCTCTGAGGGGGCGACAAGTAGGCGAAAGCTCGCGCGGGTGGAGAACGATGTCGGCAGCCACTCCCCGCGTCGGGTGAGCGGCAGCTGAGCCGTGCGTGGACGCCCCGAGCGTCCGGATCCGCGTCCGGGACGCCGTTGGGGCGACGGGTTCCTGGATCGAGCAGGAGGGCCGGTGCCGGTAGAGGTGTGGCTCGAGGTCTACGATCGGGCGCTCTGGGACGCGTTGCGCCGGTGCCCGAGCATCGGTCGCGCCCAGCAGGGCGTCCGCCGCGGGGACCCGAGGTGGGCGCGCTCGCGGTCGAGGACAGCCCGTACGGCGGCCGCCCGCTGCCCGACGACGAAGCGTTCCTGGTCCACCCGGAATCGGCGTTGGATCTCGCCGATCTCCGGGTCCGCGGCGCTCGGCGGGCCTGGATCGCGGGTCGGATGCGCCGGCCGTTCCTGGGCTGGCTCGCCGCGCTGGCTCGGGAGCGGAGGTCACGGGTGGTGCTCCGGTACGTCCACGAGCGCGGCGACTGGTCGTACGAGCTCGCCACGTGGACCTGGGACGGTGGCGAGGCGCTGAGCTGGGCTGCCTACGACGGCGGCTCGAACGCGATCGCCACCGGGTGGGTCTACCGGCCCGCGCCGCCGGACCAGGTCGCGGGTGCGTCCCTCAGGGCGGCGCCTCGCTGACGCAAGGGACGAGGCCTGCGGGCGGCAGTCGCGGGCTGTCGGCGAAGTTCGTTCCGACGAACCGGACTGCGCTCGCCAGCCGGCGGACCGGTTCGCTGACCCGGCCGAGCTCGGCGGACACCTCGGGCCGCGCGACGAGCTCGTACTGGTGCGAGCGCCCGGTGCGTCGGTGCACATCCGTCCAGTCGTAGGCGAACAAGCCGCGCTCCGCGAACGCCAGGTAGTCGTCCGGACGCGGCATCTTCACCAGCAGGACACAGGCGCCCACCACCGGCAGCTGGTCGACGTGCTCCTCGGCCGACTCGGCCAGCTCACCCAGCGCGAGCGAGGCGCTCGGGATGGGGCCGACGCCCGCATTCGTGAACACGGCGACGTGGCCGGCCGCATCGCACGCCAGCCAGGCGAAGTCCGCGCCGCTCGGGAAGGTCACGCCGGCCGGATCTGTTGCCATGGACTCGCGTA
Source organism: Myxococcota bacterium (assembly GCA_040079715.1). Classification (GTDB taxonomy): domain Bacteria; phylum Myxococcota_A; class UBA796; order UBA796; genus JACKER01. The sequence continues at coordinate 1,881 of JBEBJW010000784.1, forward strand.
CCTCATCTCGCTGTTGGCGAGCCACGACCCGACCTGCATCCGTGGTGATGGCCCGCTCGCGGGCGATGGCCTGGTCCCAGTCGAGGCGAAAGCCCGGGTGGAGGAAGTGTCGCCACGCCGCAGCCATCTGCCGAGCGGACTCGTCGAACGGCATCGCGCCGAACCCCGTCCCCATCGCGGGCGCGAAGACCGTGCGGATGGGGCGTTCGGCGGTGACGTTGTGCCGGTACACGGCCAGCAGCCCCGCCCACGTTGCCGTGTAGACGTGGTCCGACCCCGAGATGCCTCCGGGCATGCGCATGGTGGGCGCGTGGACGAGGAATGGTCGGTCCGGAGCGCCGGTCGGGACGACGAACGCGCTGCCAACGGGCTGCTCGCCCAGGTAGTCGTTCCGAATCCGGTCTTGGACGGCGGTCATCAGAGCCTCGCCGTGGAAGTCGACCACGGCGGCGTCGATCCCCGCGGTCATGATGCCGTAGGCGTTCCCGGCGGTGACGAACGCGTCATGTGGAGGGAGGTCCGCGTACCGCCCGCAGACCGCGTCGAACCTCGCGAGACCCCGAAAGCGGGATCGGAAGGCGTCGCACGCAGCCTGGTCCGGGTGAACGACGCTGAGCTTGATGTCCAGCATCCCTGCACGCTATCCCGCAGGCTGCGTCCGAGGCGAATCCAGCTTCCGGCCGACGAGGCGGAGTCGGCGCTCGCGGAGGGGTCCCGAAACGACGACGGGCCGCCCGAAAGGACGGCCCGACCGCAGGACTCGACCTGGGTTCAACGGAGGGTTCCGGTGACGGTCGATATGAACGAAATGGCTCCGGCTGGTGAACATCCTTCGAACTTGGGGAACGGTCGTACCTTGGTTCTGGTCGGGTGAGGCAGGTGCGGGGCTCGCTCTGGTCGACGCGGTGCCGGCGCTCGGGCAGGCCCTGGATGGCACCTCGGTCCTCGCGAAGCTCGAGGAGGGAGCTCGGCCATGGCTGCGCTCGAGGCGCCGACGCTGAGGTCGGCGGATCGGCGGGCGGAGTGTATGTTTCGTCGGCTGATCCTGCGGCAGGTCACCATCAGCGATCGCAGTGCGGCCGCCGGCCGCGACGCACGACGATCTGCCCATTGATCGGTCGATCGAGCCCGTCGGGGTCGGCGACTGCGTCGACTTCGATCGTGGCGCGGTCCACCTCGAGGTCCACCACTCGGACCTCGCCGTCGACTCGGTCCGTCGACCATCGACCCTCGGAGTAGTGGCGCGGGAGGCCGACGAGGTCGTACACGGCCGGGCCGACATCGGACGGCAGAACCACTTCCAGGTCCCTGGTCTGCCCCTGATCGGTCAGCAACGGCACCTCGCCCCAGTGCACGCCGATCGCCAACAGCGTTCCGGCACCAGCGGTGGCACGCCGAAGTGAGGGTCCAGCGCGAGGATCGTCCCATCGGCCAAGCAGCCCTCCCACTCGCTCACCGAGGGCGCGCCACAGCCGGCGAGCGCGAGGATCAAGAGATGTGCCACAGAACGACCTCCACCACCTCCACGTTCACATGCCGAGCCAGTCCGCGCAGTCGGGATCGATCTTCACGCACAGCGCCCACAAGGCCCGAATGGCGGTCGCGGAGAGCATGCCATCGGCCATCGCCTCGCCGATGAACGACACCAACTCCTCGAACGCGCCCTCCGAGCCCTCCAGCACCCCGCCCGTCTCGGTGGCGCTCGAGCACATGATCAGCATGTGCGCGCCCTCGGGCAGTCCGCGGAGGGCGTTGACCGCCCGGTATTCGGCTTTGGTGAGCGACACCTTCATCGTGGTCCTCGTCGGGTGGCCTTGCGGCCGGACCGGCACGTGGCGACCTCGCGAGCCTCGGTAGCCTGGGAGCATCGAGAGGTCGCGGGTCTGTTTCTTCCGCTGATCAAGAGTGCTCGGAGCAGGAGGACACCTCACCAGCCGGGCGTCCCCGCCGCGCCCGGCCGTACGCGTCGAGCCCGTGAGCCGCGCGGTGCTTCTTCCAGCTCCTGTCGAGCCGCGCGAGCTCCGTCTCGCTGATCTGACCGTCGTTCCTGAGCGCGAACAGCAACGAGCGCACCGAGATCCCCGGGATGTCCGCCTGCGAGATCTGGCCGCAGTGTGGGCAGCGCGTGCGCGGCGGAAGGATCCCGCGCTCCTGACGGATCCTCGTGCGGAGCGCCATGGCCTCCCCGCACAGCCGCACGACCTCATCCCACGTCAGCGACGTGGACCAGTCTCGGCGGAGCTCGTCCACCATCTCCGGGAACCACACCCGCTGGGCATCACCGGAGGCCATCA
>JBEBJW010000785.1:0-4170 GCA_040079715.1 Myxococcota bacterium
CCCAGATCCCCGGGTCGTGGGCGCCGGTCGCCGCGCTACCGCGGGCGGGACTGCATCCACTGGACCAGCTCGTCCGCGCCCCCGACGTGCTTGCCGTCGACGAACACCACCGGCGTCGTGCCCGGACCCGGCAGCGCCCGCAGGATCCGCGGCGACACCGGCAGCTCGGCCCACCGGAGGTGCGCCTCGTCGAGCACCCGCTTCGCCCGCTCGCAATGCGCGCAGCCGGGCTTGGTGAACAGCAGCACGTCCGGGTCCGAGTGCCCGCCGAGCGCCTTCAGGACCGTGTCGGCGTCCGACACCTCGAACGGGTCACCCGGCTTCTCGGGCTCGATGAACAGCTGCTCGATCGCGCCGTCGTTCACGATCATCGCGTACCGCCACGACCGCTTGCCGAACCCGATCTCGCCCTTGTCGACCAGCAGCCCCATCCCCTCGGTGAACGCGCCGTTGCCGTCCGGGAGGAACACGATGTCGTCGGCGTGCTGCTGCTCCTTCCACGCGTTCATCACGAACGTGTCGTTGACCGACACGCAGTAGATCGCGTCGATCCCCTTCGCCCGGAACGCCTCGTGCAGCTCCTGGTACCGCGGCACGTGGCTCGCCGAGCAGGTCGGGGTGAACGCGCCGGGGAGCGAGAACACGACCACGCGCTTGCCCGCGAACAGGTCGGCGGTGGACCAGGTCTTCCACTGGCTGCCCTCGCGGACCTTGAACGTGGCGTCGGGGACGCGGTCGCCCGGGTGCTTCGGATTCATCGGGACACTCCTGTGTGGGATGGACGGTCGATATCATTGCAACCGACGGGCCACCGATCCACCACGGGCCGACCGGCGCAATCCCCGCCTCGACCTGCGGAGTCGCGAAATCTCGTGACCGCCGCTCGCGAAATGTCGCGACCGATCCGACGGCCGGATCCTGGCGCCCCGGCGCTCCGCGCCGTCGCCCTCCCTGCGGGGTACCGTCCTCGCTCCGCTCGGACCGCTCGCTCCGCTCGCGCCACTCCAGTCCGCCTGGCGCAGCGGGCGCGGTGCGGTGTTAGTCGCCTCGGATGTTGCACACCCGCGCAGAAGCGACCGGATACCGCGAGACCTCCCTCCACGCCGACGTGATGTCGTTCCTCGCCGCCCTCGACGCGCGCGGCGACCGACGCCTGCACCTCGACACGTTCGGGACGAGCCCCCAGGGGCGCGCGCTCCCGCTGGTCGTGCTGTCGACCCGCGGGGTCCGCACCCCCGCCGACGCGCGTCGGGTCGGGCTCCCCCTCGTGCTGATGGTCGACGGGATCCACCCTGGGGAGGTCGAGGGCAAGGAGGCGACCCTCGCGCTCCTCCGCGACGTGCTCGACGGCCGCGAGGGCGACTGGCTCGACGGGGTGACGCTCGTGGTCGTGCCGCTGTTCAACCCGGACGGCAACGACGCGCTCGATCCGGCGAACCGGCGGCTCGAGCTGCCGAAGCTGTCCGGCCAGCTCGGTCCGGTGGTCGGCACCCGCACCCAGAGCCACGGGATCAACCTGAACCGCGACTACCTGCGCCACCAGGCGCCGGAGATGCGGCTGCTGCTCGAGCGGGTGCTCGCCCCGTGGGCCCCGGACCTGACGATCGACAACCACGCCACCAACGGCTCGGTCCACCGGATGCAGATGACGGTCGACGTGCCGCACACCGTCGAGTCCGGCCGGGCGGAGCCGATCGCGCTCGTCCGCGACCGCCTCGTGCCCGACGTGATCGCCGCCGTCCGCAAGCGCGGGTTCGAGTCCGGCTGGTACGGCAACTTCGTCGAAGACGAGCGGGCGCTCGACGCGTCGGTCGACGTGGACCCGGCCGGCAAGGTCGGCGAGGGCTGGATGACCTACCCGCACCACCCGCGGTTCGGGTCGAACTACCGCGGGCTGACGAACCGGCTCGACCTGCTGCTCGAGTGCTACAGCTACCTGCCGTTCGAGGAGCGCGTCCACACCGCGTCCGCCTGGCAGATCGAGACCCTCGGGTGGGCCGCGACCCACGGGGCGGAGATCCGGGCGGTGGTCGACGCGAGCCGGCGTCCGCCCGACCGGATCGCGGTGCGGTACCGCCTGGATCGGCGCGACGCCCCGGTCGAGGTCCCGACGCGGACCCCGCGGACCCTCGACGGCGCCCCGACCACGCTGTCGCTGCCGTACCTGGCCCGGTTCGTCGGGACCACGGTGGTGGACCGGCCGCGGGCGTACCTCGTCCCGCCGGCGGTCGCGGCGTCGCTCCGGCGGCACGGGCTCGCGGTCGGCGAGGCCCCGGCCGAGGTCGAGGGCGAGGTCGCGACGATCGCGTCGCTCGGGACCGAGGGCGGGCGCAAGATCCTCGAGGCGGGGTCGGTCGGGGACGTGGGGGTCGACTGGCGGCGGGAGCTCCGCGCCGTGCCGCCCGGGACCGGCCTCGTCGACACTGAGCAGCCGCTCGGCGCGATCGCCGTGTACCTGTGCGAGCCCGAGAGCGACGACGGCGCCGCAGAGAACGGGCTCGTGGATCCGCCTCGAATCGGGGCCGAGCACCCGATCTGGCGCGCGATCTGAGGCGAGCCGGCGTCGGGTGTATATGTGGCGCTGAGGAGGTTCCCGTGCCACTCGACGTGACCCTGGTGCGCGATCGGATCGCGTGGTCGAGCGCGGCCGCGACCGCGTTCCGCCAAGAGATCCAGACCCTCGAGGATCAACTGCTCGCGGTGGGGATCGACGACGCGACGCTCGACGTGAAGGTCCGGTCGAACGACGGCGGCGAGGGCGACATCCACGCGGTGTTGAAGATCGGCCCGGACCGCCTCGACGCCAACGGGCAGGATCCGGACCTGGCGTACGGGATCACCCAGGTGTTCGAGCAGCTCCGGTCGATCGCGTCGCCCGAGCGGCTGTTCGACGACGGGCGCGGGCCGGTCGCCGGGACCGACGCCCCGTGGGAGGACATCCTCGCCACGGTGGTCGCCACCGCGTCCCACCTCGTCACCCGGGCGGTCGAGCTCGGAGACCTGCCGCCCGGCGTCGTCGACCCGCGGGACCTCGCCGACGACGCGCTGGTCGACGTGCTCGAGAACGGCGAGCGCACGATGCGCGCGGTCCGCAGCCACATCCGGCGCCACCTCGAGCTCCGGATCGACCAGTGGGGCGTCCGCAAGGACGACGTCGAGCTCGACGCGCTGGCGAACCCGCAGTCTCCGCGGATCAGCGCGGTCGAGGACGAGCTGTACGAGTACGATCAGCCGGACGAGACCGCGCTGCGCGAGTCCGACGTGCTGAACGGCGACGCCAGCATGGACGACGACGATCGGTCGCCGCCGCGCCAGGACGCCTGACCGCCGCGGTCATTGGGTGAGGGACGCCCCGGCGTCGCCGGTCGGGGTGGCCTCCCCGCGCTCCCACCGCACCTCCTGCCACGACGTGCAGGTGAGCTGACCCTTCGCCTGGGGGTCGCACCCTGCGGGCCACTTGTTCTCGGGGACCCGCGCGCCCAGGCGCCGGACCACCACCGACGGCCCCTCGACCCGCGGGGTCTCGGTCGCCGACCCGGTCCACACCGCGCCGCGCTCGAGGTCCAGGATCTGGATCGCGCGGATGTCGCCCGTCCCGGCGCTGAACGCGAGTCCACGCCCGTCGGTGGTCCACCCCACGAAGTCGATCGCGTCGCCGCGGAAGCTCAGCGGCGAGAGGTCCACCTCGCACGGGGCCGACGAGCCGGCCAGCAGGGCGAAGTCGGTCGAGGCTCCGTGGGTCATCGGGTCCATCGCCTCCACCACCGCGCGGATGCCGCGGACCGTCCCGCTGGAGGTGCGGAACGAGACCTGATCCGGCGCGCACCCGCCGCCGCTCCGGCGTCCCTTGCCGGCGCGGCGACCGGCCACGTCCGGGACGGCCGACGGGGCGTCTCCGGTCGCAGGGGCCGCGGGCACGACCCCACCCACGGCACCCGGCGCGTCGGGCGCCGCCCCCGGTCCTGCGCACGCCAGCGCCCCGATCCACGTCCCGACCGCCACCGCCACCAGGCTCCGCACCGTGCCCGCCATCTCGACCTCCCACCTCGGTCTATGGGGCTTCGGCCTGCGAATCCGCGTCGGCGGGCCAGGCGTGGGAATGTTGTTTCAATCTGCGCCCGATTCCGGACCGAGCAGAACCATCCGTCCCCGCGGGTCCTGGTCGTGGAT
>JBEBJW010000786.1:0-4166 GCA_040079715.1 Myxococcota bacterium
GCCAGCCCCGGGTACACGTCGTACCCGAACCGGTACGCGGCGCGGGCGGCTTCGAGGGCGGCGGCGCGGGCCACCGGGGAGGGGTCGTCCTGGGGCAGGCTCGGAGGCATGGGTCCTCGGGTCGGATGGTGTCCCTGGTCTACCCGGGCATGTTGCCTCCGCGGTCTCACGGCGGTTGCGCGCCGGGTGGTGTAACCGGGGCGGGACCGCTGGCAGTCTCCGGCGACCGATTGGAGGAGAGCCGCTCCAGGAGTCCCTCCAAATGGCATCGCGCACCGTTCGTGGCCGCCTGGTCCATCGCCAGGCCGGACCCGCGGTCCCTGTTCACGCGTTGACGATCGAGGCAAGAGTTCACCATCCGGTGGCGTTCGGAGGCTGGGTCCGGACCACCACCGACGCCGACGGCCGGTTCGCGGTCGAGCTCCCTCCGGGCGAGCGGCTCGAGCTCCGGGCGTACGACATCGACCACCACTACACGAGCGACGGCGAGCCCGAGCCGCGCGAGCGGGTGGCGCGGTCGTGGACGGTGACGAGCCCCGACGACGATCTCGGCGACGTGCCGCTCGCGTGGTGGCCGTACCGCGACGAGGTGCCGGTCCCGCGGGCGGCGGCGGTCGACGGGACGCTGCCACAGCAGTACACCGCCGGGTTCCGGCGCGCGCTCGATCTGTCGGTCGCGCGGGCGCTGCCGGTCAAGGCGCTGCTCGAGGCGGAGCGGCTGCTCGGCCCGGACCGGCCGACCGCGGCCGAGATCCAGGCCCACCAGCCGGTGGTGCGGAGCGTGCGGGCCGACGCGGCGGCGCCCGGCGTGTCCCGGTCGGACGCGTGGCTCGGCGACCTGCTGCTGAACGGGTTCCACATCGCGCTGAACCTCGGCCGCGACGCCGACGACCCCCGTCGCCTCCGGGCGGTGATGGACTGGGGGGAGGTCGCCCCCCGCACCGACGGTCCCGGGTTCGATCTGTACGACGTCGACGTGGTCCTCGAGCCGCGGTCCGCCGAAGTTGTTCCGGTCCGGATCGACCTGCGGATCCGCCGCGCGGGCCCGACCGGGTGGGCCTCCGATCAGCGTCGGTCAGTGGCCCCCGGCGATCCCGACTGGGAGGCGGCGAAGCGGATCGTCCGGTGTCAGCACCTCTTGCAGGGCGCGATCGACGGGCACATCGTGACCGGACACTTCCAGACCGAGGCCGCGGCGGTCGCGGTGTTCCGGAACCTGCGGGCGAGTCCGATCCGGCGACTGCTGCACGCGCACCTCCAGGAGATCGTCCCCCAGGGCCGCGACGGCGACGGGTTCGCGTGGGGACCGAACGGGATCCTGCTGACCCAGTCGGCGTTGACCTACCAGGCGCTCCAGGACCGGATGCGCCGACTGACCGCCGGGATGTGCTGGGAGACGTTCGCGCCGGGCCCGCCGGTCCACCCGAGCCACCGGTACGCCCACGCCGCCGAGCGGTTCTGGGCCCTGCTCGGGCGGTACGTCGCCGGGTTCTTCGCTGCCAACCACGACGAGATCGTCGCCGCGTGGCCCGAGGTCCGCCGGTTCTCCGACGACTGGGTCCGGCGCTCGCCCCCGTACGATCCGCTCCCGGCCGACCCGCGGGTGGTGACGCTCCGCGAGGCCGGTCCGGTCCGCCGGGTCGAGGTGGACGGGATCCTCCGCAGCGCGCCTCCGGTGACCACCACCGACGCCCCCGCGCCCGGAGACCTCGAGCGGCTCCAGCAGCTTTGCAAGGTGATCCTGTTCCGCGCCACGTTCGACCACACCTGGACCCACGACGGGCAGTACGACGCCGGCGGCGACCTGCTGCTCGCGACGTTCGGTCTGCGGAACGGAGGACTCGGCCCCGAGAGCGACGCGTCCCTCCTCCCGCCCCCGTCGGTGATGTTGGACGCGATCACCGTCAACTCGATCGGGATTCATGCCAACTACGGGATGATCCTCGCCGACGAGGAGCGCGACGTGCCGCCGGCGCTGAAGGCGGCGGTCGAGGCCGAGCGCGAGGCGTTCGCCGCCCTCGGGGTGGACGTGGACCACATCCGCAGCCGCATCAACATCTGAGCCGGGAGCCGACCGTGGCGACGTTCGACATCGTGTTCGAGGGCGGCGGGGCGAAGGGGGTCGCGCTGTCCGGCGCGGTCTCCGCCCTGCTCGAGGCGGGCCACGGGCTCGGCCGGCTGGTGGGGACCTCCGCGGGTGCGATCACCGCGACCAACCTCGCCGTCGGGTACACCCCGGCCGAGATCCTGGAGGGCTCGACCGCGCGGGCGCCGTCGGGGGCTCCGATCTACACCACGTTCGCCGACCACCCGTCGCTGTCGGACGCGGAGATCGAGCACAGCGGCCCGTTCGAGCTGCTGCGCGAGGTGATCCCGGTCGGGCGGCGGGTCGAGCTCGCGGTCGGCCGGGCGGTCGGTCACCTGCCGATGATGGCCTCGTTGGCGTTGTTGTCGGAGCAGGGGGGCCTGCACCGCGGCGACGGGTTCCTGACCTGGATGCACGACTGCCTCGAGTCGCGGGGCGTCGGCCTCGGTGGCGCCACGCTCGGCAGCCTGCACGCGCGCACCGGCCGCGATCTGTCGGTGGTCGCGACCGACACGACCGATCACCGGATGCTCGTGCTGAACCACCGGACTGCGCCCGATGTGCCTGTGGTGTGGGCCGTCCGGATGTCGATGAGCATCCCGTTCTATTGGACCGAGGTCCGGTGGGACGCGGCGTGGGGGCGGTACCTCGACCGCGACCTGACCGGGCACGCGATCGTCGACGGCGGCGTGGTGTCGAACTTCCCGCTGTTCCTGCTGACCGACCCGGGCGCGGCCGAGGTCCGCGCGCTGATGGGCGACGCCGACCCGGTCAACGAGCCGCTCGGCCTGTACCTCGACGCGGACCTCGAGGTCCCGGGCGCGCCGGCCCCGGCCGGGCCTCCCCATCCGCTCCACTCCCGGATCGGGGCGCTGCTGGACACCCTGATGTCCGCCCGTGACAACGCCACGTTCGACGCCCACGCCGGTCGGGTCATCCGCCTGCCGGTGCGCGGGTACGGCACCACCGAGTTCGACATGAGCCCCGCCCGCGTGTCCGCGCTGTACGAGGGCGCCGCCTCCGCCGCCCGCGCTTGGCTCGACCGCCGCCACTCCTGACGACCCGAGGTCTCGATGTCTTCTCCGACCCTCCCGCAGCACGACCCATCTCCCGAAGCCCGCCGTCAGCAGGTCGCGACCCAGGAGTCCGGGGTACCGGTGACCTACGATCGGTTCACCGGGTTGGCGTTCGCCCCCGTCGTCCCGTCCACTGACCGCCCGGCCGCCGCCTGGCTCGCCACCGTCGCCGAGATCCTGGTCCAGATCGGGCTGAACGCCGCCGCGGTCGACCAGCGGCTGTCGAACCTCCACCCCGAGCACCCCGAGCACCACGCCGTGCTCGAGCTGATCCACGACGCCGAGAAGGGCGGGGTGCACGCCGCGTTCGACTTCCTGACCGGCCTCGTCCAAGGCAGCGACGACGACGAGCCGGCCTCGTCGCTCGCCGACTACGAGGCCCTGTTCCAGCGGATCCCGCTCCCGGCATGCGCCGCCGAGGTCCACGACGACCTGTGGTTCGCCCGGATGCGGGTCGCGGGCCCGAACCCGATGTCGCTCCGGCGGGTCGACCGGGCGCCGTTCGCGGTGTCGGACGCGGCGGTCGCGCGGACGATGGCGACCTACGCGGCCCGCGGGATCGACGTCACCGGCGGGACCCTCGACGCGGCGGCGGCCGAGGGGCGGCTGTTCGTGGCGGACTACGCGGCGCTGTCCGGAGCGCCGGGCGGCGCGTGGGGCGGACGTCAGAAGTACCTGTTCGGGCCGACCGGCCTGTTCGCCACGGTCGGCGCGACCCGGACGCTGGTCCCGGTCGCGATCCGCGCCGACGGCGACCCGGTCGGGCCGGCGGACGGCCTCGCGTGGACGCGGGCGAAGTCGATCACGACCATCGCCGACGGCAACGAGCACCAGGCGGTGATCCACCTCGCCCACACCCACCTCGTGGTCGAGGCGATGGTGCTCGCCGCGCGTCGTTCGTTGGCTCCGTGGCACCCGGTGGCGCGACTGTTGGCACCGCACTTCGAGGGCACGCTGTACATCAACGACGCCGCCGACCAGAAGCTCGCCGCGCCGGGCGGCGG
>JBEBJW010000787.1:0-4166 GCA_040079715.1 Myxococcota bacterium
GATGGGGCTCGAGCCCGAGGCGGACACGTTCCGGCTCCAGGCGCGGATGGCGCTGTTCGCCGACGAGGCCGTCGGCGCCGCGTACGTCGCGGATCCCCCGATCACGGTGTTCCGGGTCACACCCCACGTGGAGGCGGCGCACGTCCCGCTCGCCGCGCCGCCGCTCCGACCGCGCGGATCCGGCACGAACGAGGACGCCTGGGCCGAGGCGGTCGACGCCCTCGACGCCGAGATCCGAGCCGCCTACCCGGACTACCGCGCGACCGAACTCCCGACGATCGTCCCGACCTCGGACGAGGAGGACTGCCCGCCCGGCTGCAACCGCGACACGTTCTTCGCCGTCACCGTGCACTACGTCCTGCCACCTGCCGCCGACGCGTTCATCGTGGTGTTCGGACCGAACCACGAGCGCACCGGCAAGAGCGTGTACAGCAACTTCAGCGTGATCGACGCCGAGCAGCTGTCGTCGTACGCGGCGGTGCACTCGCGTCAGATGCCGGGGTCGGTCCGCCCGTACCTGCCGGATCACCCGCAGGTCGACGATCTGTACGCGTGGAAGGTCGCCCGGACCTGCGAGGCGGGTGATCCGTACTGCATCGCGGTCCCGTACGACTGCCCCGGGTTCTCCGGCACCACCCAGGGGAGCTTCGCGTTCCGGGCGTACACCGAGGCCGCCACCGCCACCGGCCCGTCGACGAGCGAGCTGGTGGTCGACCGGGCGATCCTGTTCACCCGCCCCCCGGCCGTCCCGTGACCGTCGGCGGGGTCGGACGGGCGGTGACCGGCCGGACCGTGGCCCGGTTCGTGGCGATCGGGCTCGCGATCCATCTCGTGCTGTCGGTGGCGTTCGCCGCGACGATCGGGCGGGAGCACGACGTCCGGCGGATGGACGCGAAGTGGCTGCTCGGGCCGCGCCCGGTCGACGTGATGATCGCCGGCGACAGCCACGCCCGGTTCTCGGTCGAGGCCCCGATCCTCGGCCTCGCGATCAACGTCGCGGTCCCCGGCGAGCACTACCAGAAGTCCACCTACCGGGTCCCGTGGCTGATCGACCACGGAACCCGCACGGTCGGGACGGTGGTGTTGCCGTTCGACGCGGTGTCGTTCGCGTCGTTCAAGGACGACTCGTTCGAACCGGAGCTCGTGTGGGGTCGGTACCTCGACTGGTGGGAGCTCGGCCGACAGAAGGGCAAGTACTTCGAGTTCGCCGGCCGGTGGGCGAAGTCGCGGATCGCCCCGTACGTCGGCGAGTTCCCGACCGTCCTGCAGTACCTGACCACGACCCGGCACTTCCGCGACCCGACCGATCCGCAGGGCGGGCTGAACCTGACGTTCTTCGAGAACGGAACCGACGCGGCCCGGCGGCACCTCGAGGGCGCCGACGTGTGGGACCCGGACATGGAGTGGGCGTTCCGGCGGCTGGTGTCGGAGCTGGTCGAACGGCGGATCCGGGTGGTGCTGGTCCGGTTCCCGGTCACCCGCGCCTACGCGGCTGAGTCGCGGCGGCTCGGAGCGGATCCGGCGCTCCGGGACCAGCTGCTGACCGAGCTCGCGAAGCCCGGGGTGGTCGACCACCTGGACTTCGAGTCGATGTTCTTCGATTCACCCGAGATGTTCGGCGACGGTGATCACCTCAACCCGATCGGCAAGCGCCGGTTCTCGTTGACGTTCGCCGAGGCGCTGGTCCGCCTCGGGGTGATCGCGCAGGTCCACGCGCCACGACAGGGACAGGGAGGGGAGCCTTGAGGATCGCGGTGACGGGGCTGGCGATCGCGTCGATCGCGCCGGGTTGTCTGTCCGAGCTGCCGGTGCTCGACGATCCGTGCATCGAGTGGCCGGATCCGGGACTGTTCCGGGTGAAGATCGACGAGCCGAGCGAGCCGCTCCGCAAGCCGTACGTGTACGTGCCGAAGTCGAAGGGCCCGCGGGACCTGGTGATCCTGCTGCACGGCGGCGGGATGTCGGGCCCGAAGTTCGAGGAGGTCACCGGGTTCGAGGACCTCGCCGATCGCGACGGCCTGGTCGTCGTGTACCCGAACGGCCTCGGGTGGCCGGTGCGGTCGTGGAACGCGGGCGAGCGGTACGGCGACGACGGCAACCACGACGACGTGGCGTTCCTCGACGACGTGATCTCCGACGTGTACCCGAAGGTCTGCGGCGGCCGGGTCCTGGTCGCCGGGTTCAGCAACGGGTCGATGATGGCGCAGCGGTGGGCCTGCCAGGGCAAGGTCCCGCTCGACGGGGTCGGGGCGTCCAGCGGGCCGTTGCTGTACGATTCGTGCGAGGGCGATCCGCTGCCGATCCGGTACTACCACGGCAAGCAGGATCCGGTGGTCCCGATCGACGGCGGGAGCGCGCGCGGGCTCGACTACCCGTCGATCGACGAGTCGATGGCGGTCTGGCGGACCCGGAACCGATGCTCGGACGATCCGCCGGTGGTCACGGTGGACGGGGACACCACCTGCAGCGAGTGGAAGTGCGAGGCGTCGACCGTCCAGTGTGTGATCGACGGGTGGCCGCACCAGTGGCCGGGCGGGATCCACGCGACCGCGACCGACGCCAACGCGACCGGCGCGATCTGGGACTGGTTCGCCACCGCCGCTCCGGTGCCGGCGGGCGACTGATCCACCGTGCTGTTCAACAGCTTCGAGTTCCTGCTGTTCTTCCCGATCGTGGTCGGGCTGTTCTTCGCGTTGCCGCACCGCCACCGGTGGCTGCTGCTGCTGATCGCGTCGTACGTGTTCTACTGCGCGTGGAGCCTCCCGTACGGCCTGCTGCTGCTCGGCGTGTCCGCCCTCGACTGGTGGGTCGCGCTGAAGGTCCAGGACACCGCGACTGTGTCGGGTCGGCGCCGGTGGCTGGTGCTCAGCCTGATCGGCAACCTCGGGGTGCTGTTCTTCTTCAAGTACTACAACCTGGTGAACGACACGTTCCTCGCCGGGGCGGACGCGCTCGGGGTGAGCTGGCCGATCCCGCGGTCGAACCTGCTGCTGCCGCTCGGGATCAGCTTCCACACGTTCCAGTCGCTGTCGTACACGATCGACATCTACCGCGGTCGGTTCACCGCCGAGCGACACCCGGGGATGTACCTCCTGTACGTCGCGTACTTCCCCCAGCTCGTCGCCGGCCCGATCGAGCGCGGGGATCGCCTGCTGCCGCAGCTGAAGCGGCCGGTCCCGTTCGACTGGGATCGGATCGCCAGCGGTCTCCGGCTGGCGGCGTGGGGGATGTTCAAGAAGGTGGTGGTGGCGGACCGGCTCGCGGTGCTGGTCGACGCGGTGTACAACGAGCCGCGCGGGTTCGGCGGGTTCGCCCTCGGCCTCGCGACGCTGTTCTTCACCTATCAGGTGTACTGCGACTTCTCCGGGTACTCGGACGTGGCGATCGGGGTCGCGCGGGTGATCGGCGTCGATCTGATGCGGAACTTCGACCAGCCGCACGGATCGCGGTCGATGACCGAGTGGTGGAGCCGGTGGCACATCTCGCTGTCGACCTGGTTCCGCGACTACGTGTACATCCCGCTCGGAGGGAACCGCGGCTCGTTCTGGTCGTGGGCCCGAAACACCACGGTGGTGTTCATGATCAGCGGGTTGTGGCACGGCGCGTCGTGGCGGTTCGCGGCGTGGGGGCTGATGCACGCGCTGCTGGTGGTCGGCGATCGCGCGACCAAGCCGGTCCGGGAGGCGGTGGTGGCCGCGCTCGGGCTGAACCGGGTGCCGGCGCTCCGGGCCGCGGTGGCGATCGGATGCACGTTCGTGCTGTGGATGGCCACCCTGGTGCCGTTCCGGGCCCACTCGCTGGCCGACGCGGTGTACGTGTTCACCCACCTCCACGTCGGGTGGGAGCACTTCGGCGAGGCGGAGGCGTTCGGGCGGTTCCTGGATCGGGTCCACTTCGACCTCGCGATGTTCGCGTGGTGCCTGTTCCTGATGCCGCTGGTCGAGGTCGTCGACTGGCTGCGCCGGAGCCCGACCGCGGAGGCGGACTGGGCGCGCCTCCCGGGGGTGGTGCGGTGGGGGCTGCTGTACGCGGTGGGGTTCGGCGTGCTGCTGCTCGGGCACTGGGTCGACACCCCGTTCGTGTACTTCCAGTTCTGACCGTCGGTTTCGATGGATTCCAGGGCACGTTCTCCGGCGGACAGTTTCTGGTCGCGACGCGTGTAAGGG
>JBEBJW010000788.1:0-4160 GCA_040079715.1 Myxococcota bacterium
CGCGACCTCAAGGAGCTCGGCAAGTACGAGCTCGTCTCGTTGTCCGCGTTCGACCTGTTCCCGGACACCCACCACGTCGAGGTCGTGGCGGTGGTGGACCGCGGGTGATCCTGGCCCTCGCCGGGTGCGCGGTCCGGCACGTCCCGCACTACGAGCCGGTGGACTTCGCGCTCGATCCGCCGGAGCCGGCGTTCGTGGCCCGGATGCCGGCGCTGCTCGACCGCGGCGTCGGATCGCGCTGGCTCCGCGGGTGGGGCGCGGTGGACCCGACGGTCACCACGTTCGACGACGTGCCGCCCGAGGCCGCGTACGCGGTGTGGTCGTTCGCCGAGGGGTGGGCGCGCGGGGCCGAGCTCGACATCCAGGTCGACGTCGGCCAGGGCCCGCGGGCGGTGACGGTGTGGTGGTCGGTCGACCGGCGGGCGGTGGTCGACTGGAGCGACGCCGTGCCGTGGGCGGTCGCGGACCCGGGGCCGCCCGAGGCGATCGCCGCCCGGTTCGGGCTCGCCGCGGTGTCCGGCCCGTTCACCGCCGACGAGCTCGCAGACCTCGCCACCGGCCTCGCCGCGCTGTCCCACCGGGAGCTCGCCGCGGTCCGGGGCCTGTCGTTCGACCGGTCGGACACGAGTCCGCGGGCGCCGCGCCGGGAGCTCGCGTACTACGACCCGAACCCGGATCCGGCGACGCTGTCGCTGTTCGACCTGGCGTTCGACGCCGACCGCACCGGGTTCGTCGGCCCGGTGGACCGGCCGATCCGGTCGGGGGCGATGACGGTCCTGCACGAGGTCGGCCACGCGCTGGTCGACCTGCCGTCCCGGACGGCGTACGCGGCCTACGCCACGGCCTACGACCGGTACCTCGCCGCTCCGGACCCGGCGACGTCCGAGCTCGCGTACGGGGTCGTCCGGGCGGCGTGGCGTCGCTACCGCGGGATCGGTCCGCGCGGCCCGGTGATCGCAGCGTGGCAGCGGTTCCGCGCCGGGCGCCCGGGGCCCTCGACCTACGGGTTCCGCGCGCCCCACGAGTCGTTCGCGGAGGCGTTCGCCCTGTACCACCTCGATCCTGCGGCGCTCGACCGGGCGCTGCCGGGCGCGGTGGCGTGGTTCGCGTCCGGCGCGCACCTGGAGGCGGCGGGGGCCCCACCCGAGTAGACTGGCGGGATGCGACGGTCGGCGTGGGTGGTGGCGAAGGTCGGGGTGTGGGCGCTCGCGGCGGCGGGGTGGCTCGCCGGGTGCTGGCTCGGTCCCGGAGAGATCCGCGAGAAGATCGACGAGCTCGAGGACACGGCGGCCCACACCGGCGACACCGGCGGGCAGTAGTCCGTACCCGACCGTTGATAGCCAGGCTTGCTATGAGGACTTCATGGTCGAGCACAACATCCGGACGGTCCTCGCCAGAAGCCGGCGGCCGATGGCGACGCTCGCGGAGCAGTCTCGGATCCCGCAGGAGTTGCTCGACCGCGCACATCGCGGTGATCTTGGTGGGTGGACCACGTCGATGGTGGAGCGCCTCGCGAACGCGGTCGGGGTCGACCCAGCCGCGATCTGGTCGGACAAGCCCCTCGAGTCGTCGCCGACGCTGGCCTTTTTACGCGGACTGTGGAAGGACTTCCATCCAGACGACCTGGACGCGTTCGATGAAGCGTTGGAGCGCGGGGCTTCGCTCCGAGCGGCGCTTCGGTGCGTCGGGGCCGACGTGGGCTGGAGCGCGTTCACTGCGGAGCCCGCGCGCGGAGCGCCCTATGAACACGGCTACGAGCTCGCGCGGAAGGTCCGGAGGTGGCTCGAACAAGAGTCCGAACCACTCGGGGACCTCCACGATCTCCTGGGACTGAGGTTCGGGGTGCCGGTCGTTCAGGCGACGCTGCGAACTGCCCGGCTGTGGGCGGCCACCATTGGGACCGAGGAAGCTCGCGCGGTGATCGCGAGGGCGGGTCAGCCGCCGATATTGCTTCGCAGGACATTGGCGCACGAACTGTGCCACGTCCTGTTCGACGACGTGAGCGGCGGGACCATCGTGGAGATCGACACGGACGATTCTAACGACCGCAACGAGCCGATCGAGAGGCGTGCCAGGGCGTTCGCTGCCGAATTCCTCGTCCCGCGCGATGGACTGATTCGCAAACTCGGTGTCCCACAGCACACCGTGGATTTCGTCAACGCCCAGCACCTCGTGGCGGAGGCCGCCCGCGCGTTCGGAGCTCCGTGGGAGCTGGTGGTGAATCACCTCGTCAATCACAAGTGGATCGCGCAGTCGGAGCCGCTTCGCCGCCGGTTGATCGAGGACGGACGCTCGCCCGACGAGGTCGATTGGCCGGCAACCAGCCAAACGGATTGGCTCAAGGTCCGGGTGGGTGAAGCTTTGGAACAAGACGCCATCACCGAGGGACGTGCACACGAGTTGTCTCGCGACCTGGCCGAATGACGCGTGCCATATGTCCTGGACACCGGCGTTTTCATTCGTGCGCAGGGCGCTGGGCACTTGGAAGCCCTCGTTCGGTGCTTGGACGCCTCCGACGTCGTGCCGGCCGAGGTCTACGACGAATTGACCAACCGGAAGAAGGCAGGTGCGGCAAGAACCATTCTTCGACGGTGTGGCATCGATCAGGGACGCGACACTCCGATCGACAGCCCACAGGGACGCATGTACAGCAGCCTTCGTCGAGGCAGAACCAGCCTTAATGATGCGGGCGAGGCAGCGTGTACAGTCTGGGCGTTTCACCATCCTGAGTTGTTCCTCGTCACGGGCGAGCGCGGGGCGGCATACCTCGCCCTCCGCGAGCTCGGCGGACGCGTGCTGCTGGTGCCATGGTTCTTGCGAGCTCGTGTCGAGCAGGGGACCCTCGACCTCGCGGTCGCGATCGCGATCTTCGAGCACCGCGTGAGCAGCCAACAGGAACCTATCCCCACATGGTGGAACGGCTGGGTCGAAGGACGCAAGGCCACTATCGAGTGAGCGACTCCGAAGGCTATCGGACCTGGCTGACCTCGAGCGCGGAGTGAATCCAGCCCGGAGCCGCGGTTTACAGCCGACCCGTCCGCAGGTCCTCGGACAGCGACCGGACCCGGGTCGCCCGCGACAGGTCCCCCGCCGCGTTCGCCAGCTTCACCGCGAGCTCCAGCGCCCACCGCCCGTCGTCGCCGACCTCGGTGCCCGGGTCCGCCTCGACCTGCCCGAGCCGGTGCTCGAACTCCTCCCAGTCCACACACCCCGCCGCCGACGCGAGCTGCATCGCGCCGAGCCCCTGGACCACGCCGACCCGCCCCTGGCGCGACAGCTGGAGCCGGAGGTTGCCGAGCAGATCCCGCGCCTCGTCGTACCGCCCGGCCTCGACCCGCAGCCGCGCGAGATCCGCCTTCGGCTTCACCACGTCGCTGTTCCCGGCGACCTCGTACAGGTGGATCGCCTGCCGGAGCCGCTCCTCGGCGAGCTCGGCGTCGCCGCGGAGGGTGGCCGCCCGCCCGAGCCCGGCGAGGCACTCCGCCTGGCCGATCAGGTTCCCGCGGAGCCGGTACAGCCGCAGTCCGCGGGCGAGCGCGTCCTCCGCCTGCCGCTCGTTCCGGGCGTGGAGCAGGTGCCACCCGATCCGCTCGGCAGCGGCCTCCTGATCCTCGACGTACGCCGCCCGCCGCAGCAGCCGGACCGCCTGGTCGGTGTGGGCCCGCGCGCCGTCCCGGTCCCGCCGCCGGGCCGCCACCAGCGCCCGCTCCGCGTGGGCGAGGCCCTGCTGGACCGGGTCGGTCGACTGCTGGAGGATCCGGTCGAACTGCGCGTCGGCGTCGGTCAGCTCGCCGCGCGACGCCTGGAGCCGGGCCAGCGTCAGCCGACAGTCGAGCGCGTGCGGGGCCCACCCGGGGACCTGCTCGCTGTCGAGCACCTTCTCGGCCCACCGCTCGGCCTCGTTGACCTCGCCGAGCTCGGCGCACAGCATCGCCCGGAGCTGCCACGCCTCGGCCCACCGCGGGTCCGTCGCCGGGAGCGACAGCCGGCCCAGCGCGTCGTCGGCCGTCGCGAGCAGCCCGAGCGCCGACCGGGCCCCTGCGGTGTCGCGCCGGTGGACCACCCCGAGGAGCAGCGAGCCGATCGCCTGCTCGATCTCGCCGGCGTGGAGCAGGTGCCACCCGATCCGCTCGGCAGCGGCCTCCTGATCCTCGACGTAC
>JBEBJW010000789.1:0-4160 GCA_040079715.1 Myxococcota bacterium
GGTTGGGGGTGGAGGTGCTCGTGAAGGTACGAGTGATGGGGATCGCCGCGTTGATCTGTGCAGCCGTCGCCGCGCGGCCCGAGGTCGCGACCGCGCAGGATGGGGAGCTCGACGCGCTCGCCACCCAGCTCAGCGGCGCGATGGACTACGCCTGCACCAACGAGGAAATCCAGGCGAAGGTGCTGGCCGACCCGCAGGTGCTGCTCGATTTGTCGGGTCTCGTGCTGCCGAAGGGCGTGGACATCCTGACGTTCCCGCTGAAGGATCGGCCGTTCGCGCCCTCGGGTCCGGCGATCGAGCTCACCCACTGCCGCACGTTCTGGGCGTGTGACAGGGACGACAGCGCCACCTCCGAGGAGGGGCCGGCGCCGTGTATCCCGAGTGAGCACGAGGTCTGCTTCGGGTTCCGCTTGGTCGACGGGCGCTGAGTCTGCGCCCGCGGTCGTCACTCCGAGACGATCCGACAGGTCGACAGGTCGAACACCGGCTCGGTGTACCGGTCGAGTGAGGCGCCGATCATCGCCTCGGGGTCGCCCCCGTAGGCGATGCAATCCGCGACCTCCCCCTCGACCACCAGGGCGACCGCGAACGACAAGATGCCGGGCGCGGTCAGCAGGGTCTGACAGTCGAACAGCGTGCTGCGGTCCTGCTGCTGCACCAGCGGGTCGTAGTCGATGCCGGACCCGTCGAACAACGCCCGCTCGTACACCGTCTCGTCGCCCGTCGCCACCAGCTCCAACGTGTGGTTCTCGGACCAGTTCGGAGGGTTGTTCGCGGTCTCCTGCTGAAACAGCCACACCTCCGTCGCCACGCCCGACGTGACCACCCGGTACTCGACCTCGTGGGTCGACACGCAGCTCAAGCCCGAGCTGTACAGCTCGAGCGGGCCCTGGGCGTCGGCGGGGTCCGAGGGGTCGGCCTCACCGCCGGGCAGCTCGACCTCGTCACCTCCCGCGTCGATCTGGATGTCGTCGAACGCGACCCGGGTGGTGCAGGCGGTGAGCAGGCAGGGAGACAGGAAGAACGAGCGCATGGAGAGCCCCCGGATCCGATGTCGGACCGTCGATGAGTGGTTGGTCCTCGGACTCCGTCCTGCGGATCGCCCGCCCGACTCGGGCGGACAATGCCTGGAATCCAGCTGAACCGAGGTGCGTCACGGGTCCCGCGCCTCTGCTCCACCGATGTACACACCCCGCCGGGAGGTTCGGATCTGGGCGCGAATCATCGGACGCAGGGCGAGCGGCGAGAGCGGGACCTCCAGGTCGGCGTCGACGAACCGGGTCGGCGCCAGGTCGAGCTCGAGCGCGGCGCCCGCCCGGAGCACGACCGGCCCGACCGGCCAGCCGAGCTCCGCCGACATCGACCCGCGGGGGGTCGCCGCCCGCGACACCCGGTGGGCCGACGCCGCCACCCGCGCCCTCGTCGCGGCCGGGATCGGCCCGAACACGATCTCCGCCGCGTCGGTCGGGTTCGGGATCGCCGCCGGTGCGCTGCTGGCCTGGCTCCCTGGGCTCGTCGTCGAGGGGCTCGTCGTCGAGGGGCCCCACCCAGGTTTCGTCGTCGAGGGGCCTGGCCCGCCCGTCGCCGCATACCTCGGGGCAGGCCTCGCGATCCAGGGCCGCCTCCTGTGCAACCTGTTCGACGGGATGGTCGCGGTCGAGGGGAACCAGAAGGGCGCCACCGGCGAGCTGTGGAACGACCTGCCGGATCGCCTGTCCGACACCGCGATCCTGGTCGGCGCGGGCTACGGCTGCGGCCTGCCGTGGCTCGGGTGGCTCGCGGCGGTGGTGGCGCTCCACGTCGCCTACGTCCGCGTGCTCGGCGCGGCCAGCGGCACGCCGACGTTCTTCGTCGGGCCGATGGCCAAGCAGCACCGGATGGCCGCGCTGACCGTCGCGTGCGCGGTCTCCGTCTTCCACCCGGTGATCGACGTGGCGCTCGGGGTGATCGTCGCCGGCGGGATCGTCACCGCGGTCCGCCGCCTGTGGCTCGCCGCCGCCGCGCTCCGCGGGGCGTCCTGATGCTCGCGCCGCTCGTCCGCCTGGTGACCGGGGTCCAGGACCGGTGGGTCGGGCTCGACCCGGTCGACGCCGAGGGCGAGCCGATCCAGCGGGTGTACTTCGCGAACCACAGCTCCCACCTCGACGCGCCGGTGATCTGGGCCGCGCTGCCGCCGGTGGTGCGGGGGCGGACCCGCCCCGTCGCCGCGCGCGACTACTGGGACGCCGGGTTCCGCCGGGTGCTGTCGGAGCGGTGGCTGCACGTGGTGCTGATCGACCGCGCGCGGACCGAGGGCGGACCCCCGCCGTCGGCGCCGATGGAGCAGGCCCTCCGCGACGGCGACTCGCTGATCCTGTTCCCGGAGGGCACCCGGAACCTCGAGCCGGACGACGGCCTGCTCGGGTTCAAGGCCGGGCTGTACCACCTCGCGCGCGCGTTCCCGCAGATCCCGTTCGTGCCGGTGTACCTCGCGAACCTGAACCGGATCCTGCCGAAGGGCGGCCGGGTGCCGGTCCCGGTGATCGCGCGGGTCACGTTCGGCGCGCCGGTCCCGTTGTGGCCGGACGACGACAAGGACCGGTACCTCGCCCGCGCCCGGGCCGCGCTCCAAGACCTCGCGCTGGCGGAGGACCCCGGATGACGCCCCTGCTCGACCGGCAGATCGCGCCGCTGATCGGGGTCGTGCTCGCGGTGCTGGCCCTCGGCTCGCTCGCGGGGTTCGTCCTCGGCCGCCGCGCGAAGACCCCCGCCCAGCGGTCGACGATCGCGAACCTGACCGCCCGGGTGAACGCGTGGTGGGTGATGGTCGGGGTGCTGGTCGGGGCGCTCGCCCTCGGCCGGTGGGCGGTGATCGCGCTGTTCGCCGCGGTGTCGTTCCTCGCGCTGCGCGAGCTCGTGACGCTGGTGCCGTCGCGGCGGGCGGACCACGCGACCCTCGCCGGCGCGTTCTTCCTCGCGGTCCCGATCCAGTACGGCCTGCTGTACACGAGCTGGTACGGGATGTTCGCGATCTTCCTGCCGGTGTACGCGCTGCTCGCGATCAGTGTCCGGGTGGCGCTGTCGGGCGACACCGAGCGGTTCCTGCACCGGGTGGCGGCGATCCAGTACACGCTGATGATCGGCGTGTACTGCACCAGCCACGCGCCGGCGCTGCTCCTGCTCGAGATCCCGGGGTACCACGGACAGTCCTGGAAGCTCCTCGTGTTCCTGGTGTTCGTGGTCCAGATGAGCGACGTGCTCCAGTACGTGTGGGGCAAGCTGCTCGGCCGGCGCAAGATCGCGCCGAAGCTGTCTCCGTCGAAGACGGTCGAGGGGTTCGTCGGCGGGGTCGCGTCGGCGACGGCGCTCGGCGGCGGGCTGTGGTGGATCACCCCGTTCGGTCCGGCCGAAGCGACCGCGTACGCCCTCGCGATCACCCTGGCCGGGTTCTGCGGCGGGCTCGTGATGTCGGCGATCAAGCGGGACGCGGGCGTGAAGGACTACGGCAACCTGATCGCCGGCCACGGCGGGATGATGGACCGGGTCGACTCGATGGCGTTCGCCGCCCCGCTGTTCTTCCACCTCGTCCGGTACTTCCACTCGACCGTCTGACCCCGACCGCCGGCCCGTGCAGGAGGGGGGATCCACCCGTCGGCCACGGGCGCGGAGCCCCGGGTGGCGTACCGTCGGGCAGCGGGCGGGACGTCCACCGTCACGACACGGCAGCGCGACGCTTCGCCCCGGCGACGGTCGGCGACCCGTCCGGGCAGACCGGGTCAGCGGCGACGCGGAGCCGGCTCGGAGATCAGCAGCGCGTCGAGGTCGTCCAGATCGGCGTCCGACGCCCGGGGCTTGGCCGGAGGCTTCGGTGGCGGCTTCGCGGGAGGCTTCGCCGGAGACCTCGCCGGAGACTTCGCCGGAGCCTGCGCGGCGGGCTTCCCCGGCGGGGGTGCAGGGTGCGCTGCAGGGTGCGCCGCGGGCTTCCCCGACGTCGCCGCAGGAGGCTTGGTCACCGGGGCCCGGAGGGGCTCGCCCCGCGGCGTCCGCACGGGCTCGCCCCGCGGCGGCGCCGGGGCCTGCGACGACCTCGCCGACGGCGTCGCGGTGCCGGGGCACGTAGCCGGGTACGGCCGCTGAACAGCAGACTTTCGGCTCGGCATCGGCGGCGGCGGTCGAGTAGG
>JBEBJW010000790.1:0-4157 GCA_040079715.1 Myxococcota bacterium
GCGATCGAGCTCGCGGGGCGGGCGTGGGGCTACGTCGCGTGGACCGCGGCGATCGACCCGTGGACCCTCGCGGTGATCGGCGGGGGCCTCGTCGCCGCCGGGTGGGCCCGCGACCGGCTCCCGGTGGCGCTCGCGGCCGGGGTAGCACTCCACCTCGGGTGGCTGGTGCACGTCGGCGGGGACTTCATGGGCGGCCGGTGGTTCGTGGCCCCGGTGTGGGTCGCGGCGGCGATCCTCGCGCGCCTGCCGTGGTCCCGGGCGGCCTGCTGGGCGGCGATCGCAGCCAGCGGCCTGTCCCTCGCCTCCCCGTACGCGCCGCTCCGGTCGACCCGCGGGTACGTCAAGGCGCCGGCGGCGCACGGGGTGGTCGACGAGCGCGGGTACTACTGGGCCGGGACCGGCGCGTGGACCGGGTCGACGATCGCGTCCGGGCCGATCCACCCGTTCGCGGCGGACGGGCGACGGGCGCGGTCCCGACCCGCCGCGATCAAGAGCGTGATCGGGCTGTACGGGTTCGCCGCCGGGCCGTCGCACCACGTGATCGACCGGCTCGGCCTGGCGGACCCGCTGCTCGCCCGGCTCCCGGCCGAGCTCGATCCGGGATTCCGGATCGGTCACTTCCGGCGGAAGGTGCCGGACGGGTACGTCGCGTCAGTGATCGCCGGCGACGATCAGCTCCGGGACCCGGACGTCCGCGCGCTGTACGGCGCGATCCGCCTGGTGACGCGCGGCCCGCTGTGGACCGTCGATCGGTGGGTCGCGATCGGCCGGCTGGCGGTCGGCGGATACCCGGTGGATCGCGTCCGGTGGCGGTACCCCGACGTGCAGTGGCTGGTCGACGGCCAGGGACCGGTCGACGTCGGGCCGACCGGGGCCGGGATCGTGGTCACCGGCGTGTCCGGCGCGCTCCGGGTCGACGGGACCGGCCCGTGGACGGTGTACGTCGAGCGCGGCGACCGGATCGTCGACCGGCGGATCGAGCCGGGGACGTTCACCGTCGCGCTCGGGGGGCTCGACCGGGTGGTGTGGGTGTCCGACGGGCCGTCGCGGGTCGCGCGGGTCACCGTCGCCGCGACCGGGGCCGGCGGTTAGCCCGCGGTCCATGGTCCTGTCCCCGCGGGTCGCGTGGCTCGCCCTCGCGGCGGTGTTGCTGGTCGCCGGCGTGTGGCCGTTCCACGAGATGCTCGCCTGGCTGCCGTGGGGGGCGGACGCCACGAAGTGGATCGCCCGCGGCTCGCTCGACGATCCGAACTGGTGGCGGTGGGCGACCGCGAGCAAGCACTTCGTCGGGTACCGGCCGATCACCGCGCTGTCGTTCGTCGCGAACCACGCCACCACCGGGTACGCCGGCTGGGGGTACCGCGGCACCGACCTCGGGCTGCACCTCGCGACCGGCGCGGCCACGTTCGCGGCGTACCGCGCGCTGACCGGCGACCGCTCGGTGTTCGGCCTGGTCCCGGTGCTGGTCCTGTTCGGCCACCCGGCGGCGGAGGAGGTCGTGCCGTACTCGGCGCGCCGGTCGTACCTGCTCGCGCTGGCGCTCGGCCTGTCCGCGGTGGTCGTGTGGGTCCACACGCTGGACGCGGTCGGTCGGAAGCGGGTCGCCGGCGCGATCGGGGCGGCGGTGCTGGTCGGGGCGGCGGTCCTGTCGAACGAGGTCGCGTACGCGATCGTGCCGGTGCTGGCGCTGATCGCGGCCCTGGCCGCACCGTCGGGGGGCCCCACCCCGCGGTGGGACCGGTCGGCGGCGATGGCGCTCGCCGCGATGTTCGCTCCGATCGCGGTCGTGACCGCGGCGGCGATCGCGGCCCGGCGGGTGGTGCTCGGAACCTACGGCGGGTACGCCAAGCGGTTCTTCGCGTTCGTCCACGATCACACGCCGATGTGGCGCGAGCTCGACCGGTGGGAGCCGCGGCGGATCGCCGAGGCGTGCTGGCGGTACACCCTCGATCCGGTGGGGGTGTCCGGCGCGGACCCGCTGTACGGTCACGACGCGGTGCTGATCGTCCTCACGATCTGGCTCGGGTGGGTGGCCCTCGGGACGCCGATCGCGCGGCGGGCCGATCCGACCACCCGGATCCGGTGGGTGCTGGCGGCGTGGGTGCTCGGATCCGGCGCGATCGTGGTCCTGTCGCAGACCTGGTTCTGGCGCCAGTCGTACCCGGTGCTGGTCCCGCTCGGGATGGTCGTCGGGCTCGGGCTGCGCGACGTGGCGGACGGGCTCCGCCAGAACCGGTGGATCCACCTGCCCGGCCTCGCGGCGGGCGCCGGGCTGCTGCTCGGGATGGGGTGGAACGGGCCGCTGTGGACCGGGATGGACCGCGAGGCGCACCAGGCCGCGATCACCGGCACGCCGGTCGTCCACCAGGTCGAGCGGCTGCTCGGCGGGATCCAGGGCCCGGCGACGGTGTACCTCGTCGCGCCGGCGCGCCCGACCGGGATCCACATCGTGCGGCTGTGGGGCGA
This sequence comes from Myxococcota bacterium, assembly GCA_040079715.1. Lineage (GTDB taxonomy): Bacteria > Myxococcota_A > UBA796 > UBA796 > JACKER01. The sequence continues at coordinate 2,467 of JBEBJW010000790.1, forward strand.
TCGGTACGGCGCGACCCGCAAGATCACGTTCCGGGTGCTCGGTCACCTGCGTCCGGCCGGGGTCGTCGACGACGCGGTCCTCACCTTGTCCCGCGACGGCGGCCGCCCGCGGTTGACCCTCGATCGGGGCCTCGTGTTCGCCACCACGGCGACGGTCGCCGGGAAGGGCCGGACGCTCGAGGTGGACCGGCTGTGGCGGGCGAACGCGCCGAGCTGGCTCGCGGCGATCGACGCCGACGACGCGTGGGCGATCCGGATCCCGCAGCCGCCCGCGGGGGTCGAGCCGGTGACCGTCGCCCCCGAGCGGGACGATCCGGACGCCGACGGGCCCGAGCCGGTCAGCCCCGGCGTCCCCGGCGACGCGTCCGGACCCTGACCGGGTTCACGGGCAGGTCACCTGACCGAGGCGCGAGCTCGTGGACCCGTCGAGCGCGTAGTGTTCGAACGACTCCCGGAACGCGAGATCGCGGCTCGTGTTCGACAGGTACGGCTGGTCCCACTTCCACGCCGACGGCCCGCCGTTCTCCGCCGTGGTGTACGACGGGAACCCCGACCGGGTCTTCCACACGTAGAACATCCGGTCGAGGAACACCGACGGTCCGGTGCCGGTCATGTAGCTGTCGGTCACCCCGAACACCGGCGACAGGTGGCTCGCCGAGCCGACCGCGGTCCACCGCTGGTTCAGGTACCGGAACCGGCTCGGGAACCCCTGATCGTCGCCGGCGAAGAACGCCGCCAGCCACGCGTCGCGCGACCCCGCGGAGGCGCCGGACGCGCAGTACTCGGCCCGCGACACGTACATCTCCGGCAGGATCACCGCGTCGGCGTCGAGCAGGGTGTCGAGCGCGGGCTGGAGGGCGGCGTACGACACCGAGGGGCCGTTCACCAGGTACGCGCCCCACCGACCGGCGAGCTCGGGGTGGTGATCGCGGAGGTAGATCGCGGCGTCGCCGACCTCGGCAGCGGTGTCGGACTTCAGCTCGTCGATCAGGACGTACGCCGGCGCGTCCGGGGCGAGCAGGCGGTCGGCGAGGCCGATCCCGAGGGCCTCGCCGTCGGGGTACCACGAGGTGTGGACGTTCTGGGCCCAGTCCGACGGGCTCATCCCCTCCGGCAGGTTCTGGGACGTGATCATCGCGGCGCCATAGTCCTCGTACAGCGACAGGATCGCGTCCCACGCGAACGGATCCGCGCGGTCGATCGTGTGGAACGACACCGCGGGGTTCGGCCCGTCGAGGCGGGTGACGTCGACCCGGTCGACCGGGGGCGAGGTGAGCACGGCGCAGCCGATCGACAGCGAGAGCAGCACGACCTTCATCGGATCCCTCCTGTCGCCCGGGGTAAGCGACGGCCGGCGCGGGAGCGTCCCACGCCGGTCCTACATCGCGCGCCGGCGGGCGTGAGCGCGGGCTCGCGGTCTCGCCAGACCGCGACCGGCGCGATGAGACACCGGGAAGAACCTGCGCGGCGGCGGCGCCGGCTCACTGGATCCGGAAGTTCGGGCAGCTCGCGCTGGTCCACGCCGTGTCCAGCTCCCCGTCGCTGCCGACGACCACGCAAGTGGACTGGTTGAAGTCCGAAAAGACGGGGCCGCCGTCGGGCAGGCGGATGCTCGCATCGAGGTTCCCGCCGCCGATCCCGTGCATCCGCTCCCCCGACGTGTTGCACTCGCAGCCCGTCGGGCTCCCCTC
>JBEBJW010000791.1:0-4145 GCA_040079715.1 Myxococcota bacterium
TCGTAGAACCGCTGGAGGGACGCTCGGAACCGGTCGCGCTGGTCCGGCGAGAACTGGCGCGACGGCGAGAACAGGTTCGCGTTGGGGGCGCCGAGGATCTCGCTCGTGTGGACGCCGAGCTTCCGCAGGCCCTCCCCGAGCACGAGCTTGCCGCCGAACACGCCGATCGAGCCGGTCAACGTCGCCGGGCGGACGAAGATCGCGTTCGCGGGGGCGGCGAGGTAGAACCCGCCGGACGCCGACACGTCCTCGAACGACGCCACGACGGGCTTGCGGCGCCGCAGCTCGGACACCTCGCGCCAGATCAGATCCGACGCGAGCGCGCTGCCGCCGGGGCTGTCGACGTGGAGCACGACGGCGCCGACGCGATCGTCTTCCCGCAGCCGCCGGAGGATCGGCGCGACCTTCCGCGCGCCGATCGACGCGCCGCTCTGGCGGTCGTCGAGCACGATCGGGCCCTGGAGGTGGAGCACGGTGACGACGGCCCCGCGCCGGCCCCAGCGCGAGACCCACTCCTGGAGCGCGTCGCGCACGACCCACCGCGGGTACGGCACGAGGCGGGCCCGCTTGCCGTGGCGATCGCGGAGCCAGCCCTCGAGCTGGTCTTCGTACAGCAGCTCGTCGACGAGGCCGGCGGCGAGTGCATCCTGGGCGGACAGCGGCGCGCGCCCCAGCACCTCGCGAACCTCGGCCACCGGGCGCTTCCTGCCGGACGCGATGCCCTCGACCAGCTGGTCGTGGAGATCGCCGACCAGCTCGTGCATCGCCTCCTGGTTCGCGGGCGACGGGTAGCTGCGGGTCCACGGCTCGCCGAACGACTTGTAGGCTCCCGCGGCCTCGAAGTCCGGCCGGACCCCGAGGCGGGACAGCGCGGCGCCGAAGAACGTCAGCTCGACCCCGACCCCGACCAGCCCGAAGTCACCGGTCGGGACGAGGAACACCCGGTCGGTGGCGCTCGCGAGCCACGCGACGGCGTTCCCGGCGGACTCGAGCCACGCGTACACCGGCTTGCCGGACGCGCGGACGTGGGCGATCGCGGCCCGGAGGTCCTGGCACGCGGCCCACCCCCCGGGCGGCTCGCGCAACCGGAGGACGACCGCGGCGACCAGCGGATCGTCTGCCACCCGACGCAGGCGGTGCAGCCGCTGGGTGCGGTCGTGCAGATCGGCGCGCCGATCGATCACCACGTCGAGCACGACGTCGCGACCGGTGGCGAACCGATGACCCCACCGGAGGAGCGAACCCACCGGCTTCGACGCGAGCGCAGCTCCGACGCGAACGAGTCCCACGGTGATCTCCCTCGCCCGACCCGTATCCAGCTGGCCGGCGGATGGTGGGCGATCGACCGGACGGCGCGGTTCTTGACGGTTCGTGGACCCACCCACGGGCCGCTCCGGGCGTTATGCTGCCCACCGATTCGCGGAGGAGCCGATGAGCACCAAAGAATGCCCGTCCTGCGGGGCCGAGGTCCCGGGTTCCGCGACCCGGTGCAAGCAGTGTTTCCACGACTTCACCGAGGCGCCCGAGAAGACGTTCTCGCTCGCCGGCCCGCTGATCGTGCTGGCGTCGCTGGCGGCGATGGCGGTGGTCGGGTCGCTGGTGCTGCTGTTCATCTTCGTGCAGCCGGTCGAACAGCACACGCTGGTCGACGCGAGCACCCGGTCGATCGTGTGGACCACGAAGTACCGCACCGGGATCCAGACCGACCGGCTGATGTTCGACCAGGTCGCGAAGGTCGAGCACTCCGGCGCGAGCGGCACGTTCCAGGTGATCGCGATCACCACCGACGGAGAGCGGAAGGTGATCTCCGAGGGCGACTCGCCGCTCGACTCCGAGGGGCGGGCGTACGCGTCGATGATGGACAAGCCGTTCGAGGACGTGGACCCGGCGGCGGCGCTGCTCCACCACAAGCCGTGAGCCGCGTCGCGGCCGATCTCGGGGTCGATCTCGGGACGGCGAACACGCGGATCGTCGCCCGGGGCCGCGGGATCGTCCTCGACGTCCCGACGGTGGTGGCGACGGCCGCCCGCGCCCGCGGACGCGAGGTCGTCGCGATCGGCGACGCGGCGAAGAAGATGATCGGGCGCACCCCCGAGGGCACGAACGTGGTGCGCCCGGTGCGCGGCGGCGTGATCGCCGACTTCGAATCGACCGAGCAGCTCCTGTCCGCCCTGCTGAAGCAGGTCGGCGGCGGCGGGTTGCGCAAGCCGCGGCTGCTGGTCGCGATCCCGAGCGGCACCACCGAGGTCGAACGCCGCGCGGTGCAGGAGAGCGCGCGGGCGGCGGGCGCAGGCGCGGTGCTGCTGGTCGCCTCCCCGATCGCGGCCGCGGTGGGCGCGGATCTGCCGGTGTCGGACGCAGTCGGCAGCATGATCGTCGACGTGGGCGGCGGGCGGACCCACGTGGCGGTGCTGTCCCTCGGGGGGATGGTGGTCGGCCGGTCGCTGCCCCTCGCCGGCGACGACCTCGACGACGCGATCACCGGGTGGCTCCGGACGGTCCATGGGCTGCTGATCGGCGAGCGGACCGCGGAGACCCTGAAGGTGCGGGTGGGCACCGTCACCCCCGAGCTCCACCCGGAGCTGCGGATGCGGATCCGCGGGCGGGACCTCGCGACCGGGCGCCCGCGGGAGCTCGACGTGAGCGCGGAGGACCTGTCGGCGGCGGTGTCCGATCCGATCGAGCGGGTCCGCGCGGTGGTGCGCGAGGCGCTGCTGGAGACGCCGCCGGAGCTGTCGGCGGACATCGTGGACCGCGGCGTGCTGCTGTGCGGCGGGACCAGCCACCTCCGCGGGCTGGATGCGCGGCTGCGGGACGACACGGGGCTCGCGGTGCTCCAGGCCGAGCACCCGACCCACTGCGTGGCGCTCGGCACCGAGCTGCTGCTCGACGACGCCGAGCTGTTGGAGCGGGTCGCCGCGGTGGGCTGACCCGGGCGGGTGGCGCCGCGGTCAGTTCGGCGGGGTCGGGTCCTCGATCGCGCCCGGATCGTTCACCGACGCGAGCACCTGGTACTCGATCTGGACCACCGCGAGGGGCTCCGGCACGAAGCTGTCGAACGTCACGCTGTTCCGGCTGGCGTCGTACGTCCACTCGCCGTCGTCGAACGGGACGACCACCCCGGCGTCGTCGACCGACACCGCGATCGTCGACGCGACCGGCAATCGGGACAGGTAGAACTCGCGCGACAACCCGACGGCGAGGAACCCGAGCTGGTCGAGCACCTCGGTCCAGTCGTCGGAGCAGATCGGCCAGGTCACCCCGCCGACCGCATCGGTGACCGACGTGTACTCGGTCCCCGGGGACCCGATGTACGGGCAGCCGGTGACCGGCCCCACGATCGACGAGAACGACACGAGCCGCCGGCTCCACCGGAAGTCCTGCAGGTAGTCGATCCACTCGTTTCGGCTGATCGGCGAGTCGCCTGACGCGTCGTTCTCGTCGGACACGACGGTGATGTGCATCCCGGCGCCATCGCGGACGAACCCGAGGTTGTCTGTCCCCGACAGCAGCTCGAGCGCGGTGTAGGCGGCGGCGCGGCCCTTCTCTTCCCAGTGCCCGCTGGTTCCCATCTCGACCATCTGGCCGAACACCCCCTCGGGGGACGCGGTGTCGTCCTGAATCCACCGCCGGCCCGCGATCGTGCGGAGCCGACCGGCCTCGAGCGGGTTGTTCATGTCGGTCGAGACGACGCCGACGTGGTAGTCGAGCCCTGACCCGATGAACCAGTCGAGCATCGTCGGGAAGTTGGTCGACAGCGCGAGCTGCTCCTCCGACATCGAGCAGCTGTTGTCGACCACGAACAACACGTCGACCGATGGGATCGTGGTCTGAGCGATCCGGTCGACCTGGACGGGGTTGGTGAGCTCCTGTGGGTTGGGCTCGCCCCACTCGTTCACGGGCGCGGCCACGCCGCCTTCGTTGCGACACCCGCTCCACACGGCGGCCATGATCGTCATCGTCGCCCGAATCCGCATTCGACCCCCGTACGACGAGTGTACCTGCGCGGTCGAACCTTCACCACCGGCTCGCGAATCTGCGACACAAAACGCAGAGAGCCCCTCGAGGGAATGCCTCGAGGGGCTCAAAGGGTGGCCGGCGATACCTACTCTCCCACAAGGTCGCCCTTGCAGTACCATCGGCGC
>JBEBJW010000792.1:0-4139 GCA_040079715.1 Myxococcota bacterium
GGATCCGGCTGACCGGGATCGCGGCCCCGCTGCTGAACGGCGACTACCTCCACGACGACGCGTTCGGCGACACGTCGTCCCCGACGGCCCTCGGGGTGGACCTCGCGGGCGGCGCGTCCGGCGGGCTCGGCGACATGGGGCTGCTGGTCGGGTACCAGTGGCCGGATCGGGTCCCGGTGCGCGGGGTGGTCGCGGGGCGGCTGCCGCGGTGGCCGGTCCAGCTCGAGGGGCGGCTCGGGATGAACGCGGCCGCGGGCCGGTCCCCGGAGCCGGCGTTCGATCTGGTGGTCGCGGTGATCCCCGCCCTGTTCGTCCGACCGGTTGTCCAAGACAATTGACCCGCCCTCGGCGTCACGATACGCACGAGATGTGCCTCGTTCCTCGGAAGAATCGACCCGCGATTCGGTCCGCCTCCGACTGACCCGCGGGCCGTGCGACGCCGCGGAGCTCCAGCGGTCCGCCGGGCGGTCGAAGTCCAGCGTCCAGCGGGGGCTCGACCGGCTGCGGGGCGAGGTCCTCACCGTCGGCCACGCCCGCGCCACCCGGTACGCCCTCCGGCGGGGGATCGCCGGGGTGGTGACGCCCACCCCGGTGTTCGAGTTCGACCCGGACGGCGCGGTTCGGCACGCGCTGACCCTGCACCCGGTCGAGCCGTTCGGGTTCTGGGTCGAGGCGCACGTCGCCGAGGTCACCGCGGGGTTCGAGGCCACCTCCCCGACCGACCCCGACCTGCCGTGGTGGCTCGCCGACGCCCGTCCGCAGGGGTTCCTCGGTCGCGGATGGGCGCGGACCCACGCCGACGCCGGGTACCCGCTCGACGTCGATCGGTGGTCCGCCGACCAGGTGCTGCGGTTCCTGGCGCACTACGGCGCAGACGTCTCCGGCGCGTTCGCGGTCGGGACCGCCGGGCGGGACCTGTCGGACCGGCTGTCCCACCCCGATCCGCGCCCGGACGACTACCCAGCGCTGGCCCAGCGCGCGCTCACCGACGGGCCATGGGGCTCGTCCGCGGGAGGCGACCAGCCGAAGTTCCAGGTCGCGGGGCGGATCGTGAAGTTCTCTCCCCCGATCGATCAGCCGCTCGGGCGGCGGTGGGCGGACCTCCTGGCCGCCGAGCACCACGCCCACGAGGTCCTCGACGCGGCTGGGGTCCCCGCCGCGCGGTCCACGGTGTTCGACCTCGACGGGCGGCGGTTCCTGGAGGTCCACCGGTTCGATCGGCACGGCCCGCGCGGCCGCAGCGGACTCGTGTCGCTCGCGTCGCTCGACCCGTCCGGCGTGGCGCGGGAGCTCCGGAGCTGGTCGATCGGGGCCGCGGCCCTCGCCCGGGACGGCCGCCTCGATCCGGCCGACGTCGCGCGGGTGGCGTGGCTGGAGGCGTTCGGCCACGCGATCGCGAACACCGACATGCACCCCGGAAACCTGTCGTTCCGGCTGCGCGGGACGACGCTGCGCGGCCTGGCACCCGTGTACGACGTGCTCCCGATGTTCTACGCGCCTCGACACGGGGAGCTCCCGACGGGCCTCCACCGCCCGGCGTGGCCGGCCGAGCGCGCGGCCTCCGCGCTGGCGGCGGCCCGGACGCTGTGGGAGCGGGTGGCGGCGGACCCGACCGTGTCGGACCCGTTCCGGCGGGTGGCGGACCACCACGCCGCGGCCGCCTACTCGTAGTACATCCACAACCGGCCGGGGAACAGCCACGACAGGCCCTCCCGCAGCCGGTCCCGCCACGCGATCCAGTTGTGGCCGTCGCTCGCCTCGACGAACTTCGTCTCGATCCCGGCGTCGCGCAGCAGCGGCCCGAGCGACCGGTTGAACCAGATCAGCGACTCGAACTGCCCGCACGACAGGAACACCCGCCGGGCGCCGAGCCGCGCCGGGTCTTCGCGGAACCCGTTGACGAACTTCACCACCGGGTCGAACAGCGGGCTCCGGCCGTGGTGCCCGATGTCGGTGAACACGAACGACCCCGACTGGAGCAGCAGCTTGCCGAACACCCCGGGGTAGGTCCACGCGGTGTACAGGCTCGTGACGCCCCCGAACGACGCCCCCATGATCCCGAGGTCGATGCTGTCGTCCGACACGCCGAACCGCTCGCGCATGGCCGGCAGCAGCTCCTCGACCACGAACTTCGGCTGGCGCGGGTCCGCACCGTACTCGCGGTTCCGATCGTGGCCGCTGGTGAACGCGACCAGCAGCGGGGCGACCTCGTGCCGGGCGATCAGGTTGTCGAGCACGGTCTGCATCGACGCGAACCGCAGGTAGTCTCTGCCGTCGTGGCAGACCATCAGCGGGTACCGCTTGTGCGGCGCGTACTCGCTCGGCAGGTACACCTGGGTCTCGCGGTCGTCGCCGTACACCGCGCTCGGCAGGGTGAACGACACCATCCGGCCGGGGCGGACCCCGGGCTCCGGGCTCGTCCACCGCGGCTCGCCGTACCCGGGCATCGCGCACACGCTGTTCGCGCCGAACGGGTCGAGCGCGAGCCGCGGGTTGTGCGGGTCGCGGACCAGGGCGCTCTGCCCGCCCCGGACGACCTCGTACTTGTACTCGACCCGCGCGCGGTTCGGCAGCTCGACCGGCAGGTACCACGCGTCGGTGCCGGCGAGGCGCAAGAACGGCTGGCGCGACTCGAGCCCGAACACCCAGTGCAGCAGGAACACGGCGTCGGCCGGCGCCCCGTCGCCCCAGTAGAAGAACACCGCCGTCTCGTCGTCGGTCAGCGGGAACGTGTGCCCGCCGACGAACCCGCGCAGCTCGTCGCGCGCCTTGGACGGGTCGCGCTCGATCCGACGGGACAGCTCGAGGATCGGCCGCATCGAGCCGCGGGCGCGGGTCATGCGCGCCCCCACGCCGGCAGGTCGCGGACCGTGCCGTCCGGCAGGAGCTGGACCGCGGTGCCGGGCGCGCCGCGGTTGTACCAGGCGTCGGCGTCGCGGACGAGCCACGCGCCGTTCTCGAGCCCGATGCACGGGGACGGCCCGAACCGGTTGGCGAGGGCCGAGACCCGGATCGGGTCGTCGAGGCGGAGCCGGAGGCGCGCGTGCGGGAGCACCACCACGTCGTTCACCATCCCGAACCCGAGGTCGAGCAGCTCCGGGTACGCCGGGCCGTCCGGGGGGTCGTCGTAGAACAGGACGATCCGGTCGGTCAGCACCATGCTGCCGGCGGACCACGCGACGATCGGCCGCCCGGCGGCCCCGAGCTCGCGCAGCACCCGGTCGAGCCCGAAGAACTGGAGCCGGTTGAGCAGGACCGCGACGTGCCCGCCGGCGATCGCGATCGCCCGCGCCCCGGTCAGCGCCTCGACCGCCCGGGTCCGCAGCCGCTCGACCACCGGGTGGGCGGTCCACGGCTCGGACGCCCGGGCGTGGGCGGCGTGGATCCGCCCGGCCGAGTCCAGCAGCTGGCGATCGATCCGCCGCACGTCGTCGAACGCGAGCTGGAGGTGCTCCTCGACCAGGACGGGCGAGCCGGTGTCGCGCCCGCCCGGGTCGCGCCCCGCGGTGTCCCGGCCGGCCCGGAGGAACTCGGTGACGACCCCGAGGGCCGGGTTCAGCCGCATCCGGTGCAGCCGGCGGAGGTCGACCAGCGCGTCCTGGCGGGCCCGGTACTCGGCCCGGAGCTCGGGGAGCTCGCGCATCACGACCTCGAACCAGGTGTACACGGGCAGCACGGCGACGTCCGGCCCGAGGTGGCGACGGAGGGCCTCGTCGTCGGTCTCGTCGGTCCGCCAGCCGGCGGTCAGCACCACGATCGGGCCGTCGCGCGGCTCGGACTGGCGGGCGAGCTCGGCGAGCGCGAGCGGGACGTTCGGGCTGGGGCGCTGGGGACCGAGGACGACCGGAGGCGGCATGGCCCCGCGTAACCCGCGCGCCCCGGCGGGTCCGGACCGCGGCCGCGTCCGCCCCGGGATACCGCGTCGCGACTGCACTCCGGGCCCCGGATGCTATCGTGTCGGTCATGAACGCCTCGCTCCCTGCCGGAGCCGTCAAGTGGACCGTCGCCGGCGGCGCCGTCCTCGTCGCCCTCGCGGCCCTGTGGCTCCACCCCGGGTTCTCCCGGTGGGGCGCCGCGGTCACCGGCGGACTCGCGGTCGGGATCGCCGGGTGGGCCATCCGCCGCACGCCGGTCGGGTC
>JBEBJW010000793.1:0-4137 GCA_040079715.1 Myxococcota bacterium
GGGTCGAGCCGCTGACCGACGGCGACGGAGCGGTGGTCGCGGCCGCGGTGTTCGGGGACGAGATCGCGCCGCGCCGCCCGCCGAGCCGCCCTCCGACGGCGTCGGTGGCCTCCCCCGTGGCCGCGGTGGTCCCGGCGGGTCCGGACGCGTTCGCCGAGGTGTTCGCCGAGGACGCCGCCACCGTCGCGGCGGTCGGGTTCGCCCGGCGGGTGGCTGCGAGCGAGCTGCCGATCGTGCTGCTGTCCGAGACGGGCTCCGGCAAGGAGCTGTTCGCGGCGGCGATCCACCGCGCGAGCAAGCGGGCGGACGGCCCGTTCGTCGCGGTGAACTGCGGGTCGGTCGCGCCGGCGCTGCTCGAGAGCGAGCTGTTCGGGTACGCGCCCGGGTCGTTCACCGGCGCCGATCGGCACGGGCGCGACGGGCTGTTCCACGCGGCGTCGGGCGGCACCCTGTTCCTCGACGAGGCGGCCGAAATGTCGCCGGCGATGCAGACGTCGCTGCTGCGGGTGCTCGAGACCCGGCGGTACCACCGGGTCGGCGAGACGGCGGAGCGGGCGGCGAACGTCCGGGTGGTGTGCGCCACCTGCAAGGATCTCCCGGCCCTCGTCGCGTCGGGCGCGTTCCGGCAGGACCTGTACTACCGGCTGAAGGGGGTCCAGATCCTGCTGCCCCCGCTGCGGGCCCGGACCGACCGGCTCGCCCTCGCGCAGCACCTCCTGGCACGGGCAGCGGCCGACGACGGGGAGCCGGCGCCGGCGATCGGCCCTGCCCTCGCCGCGTGGATCACCGGCTACGGCTGGCCCGGCAACGTCCGCGAGCTGAAGTCGGTGCTGGAGGTCGCGCGGGTGTTGGCCGCCGGGACGGGGACCCTCGGCGTCGAGCACCTGCCGCCGGATCTCGCCGGCGCCATCCCGGCCGGGATCGCGGGCGCGACGATCGAGCCGGGTCCGGGCGACGCGCCGCTGGCGGAGGTCGAGCGGTGGGCGGTCGAGCGGGCGCTGGCCGAGCTCGGCGGCAACGTCAGCGCGGCGGCGCGGCGGCTCGGGATCGCCCGGAGCACGATCTACCGGATGCTCGCCCGCAGCTGACGCCGGTTGGACAGCGGGTCGTCAGCTCCGGATGATCTCGGCCGGGATCGTCCCCATCCGTCCGGCCCGGAAGTCCTCGTACGCCTGCGCGACCTCGTCCCGGCGGTTCATCACGAACGGCCCGCCCCACGCGATCGGCTCCCGCAGCGGGCGACCGCCGAGCACCAGGCACTGGGCTTCCTCCGACTGGGCCTCCTCGGTCGCCCCGGACGGCGCGGCGAGCGACACCGCGTCCCCCGCGCCGAGCACCGCGAGCTGCCCGCGCCCGACCGCGGTCCCCGCGACGGTCACCGTCCCGGCGAACACGTACACCGCGAGCGTGTGGTCGGCCGGGATCGGCGTCGTCACCGCGGCCCCGGGCTGCAGCCGCCAGTGGTGGACCACGATCGGGGTCCGGGTGGCGATCACCGCCGACACGCCGAGCGCCTCGCCCGCCAGCACCTTGACCGACGCGCGGCCGTCCGGGGTCGAGGCCGACGGGATCGACCGCGCGCTGATCTCCTGGTACCGCGGGGCGGTCCCCTTGTCGGCCTTCGGCAGGTTCACCCACAGCTGGAACCCGTGGACCGTGCCGCCCTCCGCCTGGACCCGCCGCGACGGCATCTCGCGGTGGACGATCCCGGCGCCGGCGGTCATCCACTGCACGTCGCCGGCGGACAGCGACCCCGCGTGGCCGGCGCTGTCTGCGTGCTCGAGCTCGCCCTCCAGCAGGTAGGTCACCGTCTCGAACCCGCGGTGGGGGTGGTCCGGCGCGCCGATCGCCTCGCCCGGACCGTAGGTCACCGGCCCCATCTCGTCCAGCATCAGCAGCGGGTCGAGGTGATCGAGCCCGCGGGTCGGGAACGGCCGCCGGACGACGAACCCGCCGCCCTCGGTCTGCTGGTGCGCGGTCACCACCCCGTCGACCGGTCGTACCACCGCCATCGTCCCTCCGTCCCCGGCCCGTAACGTTCGAGGGGGGTCCGGGAAACAGACCAGCAACGTGGGCCCGATACGGTGGAGCGTGGAGGGCACGATGCGGTGGATCGCGGCGCTGGCGGTGGGGTGTTCGGGCGGGGACGACGGGACCGGCGATCCGACCGGCGATCCGACCGACACCGACACCGACACCGACACCGACACCGACGCCGACGCCGACGCCGACACGGACGCCGACGCGGACACGGGCATCCCCACGACCACCGCCTGCCCCGACAGCACCGGCGGCCCCCAGCTCGAGACGTCCACCGGGTGCGTCCGCGGGTCGATCGCCCCGTCCGGGCGCGAGCAGTTCCTCGGGATCCCGTACGCCGAGGCGCCGGTCGGGCCGCTCCGGTTCGCGGCGACGGTGCCGAAGGCCCCGTGGTCGACCCCGCTCGACGCGGTGGACCCGGGTCCGATCTGCGTCCAGTTCGGCGCGTCGACGTTCGCCCCCGAGTACGGGATCGGCGACGGCGACGAGGACTGCCTCCGGCTGAACGTGTACCGGCCGGTCGGGGCCCACGATCTGCCGGTGATGGTGTTCGTCCACGGCGGCGGCCACCTGAACGGCTCGGGGTACGAGCGGTACTACGTCGACCCGCAGCTCGCCGAGGACGCCGTCGTGGTCACGCTGAACTACCGGCTCGGCCCGCTCGGGTACCTCGCGCACCCGTCGCTGTCGGCCGCCGATCCCGACGGCGTCTCCGGGAACATGGGGTTCCAGGACGTGTCGACCGCGCTCGCGTGGGTCGACGCGAACGTCGCGGCGCTCGGCGGCGACCCGACCCGGCGGATCGTGTTCGGCGAGTCGGCGGGCGGGCTCGAGACCTGCGCCGTCCTCGCGTCGCCGCGGACCGCCGGTCGGTTCGACGCGGCGATCATCGAGTCCGGGCCGTGCGGCAGCCTCGCGGTCCCGCTCCGGGATCCGCCGCTGTTCGTGGTGAGCGGCGAGGAGCAGGGCGAGGACTTCGCCGCCCAGCTCGGGTGTCCCGCCGACGCGCTGGACTGCCTGCGGGCCGCCCCGATCGAGGACCTCGTCGCGCTCGGCCAGAGCGAGGTCGGGCCGGGGGCGGGCGCGTGGAACTGGCAGCCGTGGATCGACGGCGTGTGGCTGCCGGTGCCGGTCGCCGACGCGTTCCTGACCGGCGCGTTCGCTCAGGTCCCGGTCCTCGCGACGGTCAACCGCGACGAGGGGACCCTGTTCACGATCGGGATCGCCCCCGACGAGGCCGCCCTCGCCGCGTGGATCGACACGTTCGCGCTGCTGGTCGGGGTCGACCGCGACACGCTCGCCGCCCAGTACGACCCGGCGCTGTTCGGTGGGAGCACCGACGCCGCCGCGGCCGCGCTGTACGGCGACGCGATCTTCCTGTGCCCGACGGTCTGGCAGCAGGAGGTGCTCGGGTCGCGGGTCGACGCGCGGGGAGCGTACTGGGTCGAGGTCGGACGGGATCTCCTCGGGCTCGGCGCGTTCCACGCGTCGGAGGTGCCGTACGTGTTCGGCACGCTGGACCTGCCGGATCCGGAGGACGACGCGCTGTCGGCCCGGATGCAGGCGGCCTGGCGGACGATGGCGGACCCGACGCCGACGCTGTCGGATCTCGGGCCGTGGCCGACGGTGGACGCGGGGTGGGTCGAGCTGGACGTGGACCCGAGTCGGGTGATCCCGCCCCCGGGGGCCGCGCAGTGCGCGCTGTTCGAGGACTCCCGGGCGAACCCGTACCGGTGACGGTCCCCGGGGCGGAGCGGTGACGCGATCGATGGGTGGATGCCGCGGGCGCCCGGTCCTCGAACGGGATCGGCGGCGCGGATCGGTGGCTGGATGCCGCGGGCGCCCGTCCCCGGGCCGGATCGGTCGCGCGAGCGGTGGGTGGATGCCGCGGGCGCACGTCCCTGGGGCCGGAGCGGCGGCGCGGACCGGTGGGTGGATGCCGCGGGCGCCCGTCCCTGGGGCCGGGTCGGCGGCGCGGACCGGTGGCCGCGGGCGCCCGTCCCTGGGGCCGGATCGGTGGCGCGAGCGGCGAGCCGTACAGCGCGTCGGGGGCGTGCGCCGCGCATCTTGGCGTCGAGGGCTCCGGCGGACGCGGGG
>JBEBJW010000794.1:0-4133 GCA_040079715.1 Myxococcota bacterium
GCCCGAAGCAGTCCCGCACCGCCGCCTCCGAGCCGAGGCACAGCCGATCGATCTTCTCGGACGCGTCGCCGTTCTGCGCCTGGGCCGCCCACAGCCAATAGTGCCCGGCCGGCAGGTCGCCGATCGACCGCGGCGTCGGATCCGACCCGTCGAACACGCTCGACGCCGCGACCACCGGCGAGTCCTTGTCCCCGTCGATCGTCGGGTGGAGCGAGAACGTCACGTTCGGCTGCTCCACGTCGATCCCGAACCACAGCTCGCCCCCGAGGTGGTGGACCCGGTAGTACGTGGTCGCGAGCGGGTACAGCCGCGGATCGTCGTCGATCAGGTCGCCGGTGATCGCGGGCGACAGCCCGAACAGGTCGGCCGCGTACGGGTACCCGTCGATCTCGCCGGCCCGCTCGCTGGTCGCGAGGTTCCAGGTGGCGAACTCGACCCACGCGTCGTGGAGCGTGTCCCCGCGCCCCTCGATCGCCTGCTCCATCGGCCCGACGAGCTCGGTCTGGCCTTGCCACGCCTCGAGCACGTCGACCAGCATCGACGGACCGTGGCGCAGCGCCAAGAAGTCCCACCACAGCCCCGTCGCGTACGCGAACGTCGGCGCCGGGCCGACCGGCGGGTCCGACAACCCGCGCCCCGGCTCGGCGAGGTACGCGTTCGCGAACCGGAGGTAGTCCTGGCTTCCGGGCGCGTACAGCTGCTCGGCCCACGCCGCGGTCCCCTCCGACGCCCACACCTCGAGGTCGGCGGTGTACGCGAACTGCACACCGTGGAACAGCTCGTGCGAGATCACCACCTCGAGCCCGACGGTGGTGCTCGCGTAGCTGTACCCCGAGAAGTCGTTCTCGATCGTCAGGAACCCCGAGCACCGCGAGTCCGGATCCGACTTGCAGGCGTCCGTGCCATACTGGCCGTCGGCCTGGCGGTCGAAGTCGACCAGGTACACGTCGAGCGCCGGGCTCCCGCCGAGCTCGCCCACGCCGAGGTCCGCCTCGGTCAGCGGCGCGCGGAACCCGGTCTCCGCGTACAGGTCGAGCGCGAGGACCGCGACCGACGCGGCGGTCTCGGCGTAGTCCGGGATGTCGTTGTGGTCGAAGTCGGTCAGCACGGTCTCGTTCGGGCCGGACACGCTGTAGTGGACGCGGATCCGCGGGTCCGGCTCGAAGCTCTCGACCACGTCGGTCGCGTCGAACGAGAACAGGCCCCCCTCGGTCGGCCGGATCGCCGCCGCGGGGACCGCGAGCCACAGCGCCGCGATCATCGGAGGAACGTCCAGCGGATCAGGAAGTTCGCCGACTCGCCCGACGGGACGTTGTTGTCGTTGCAGCCCTGCTGATCGGTGTAGTACTGCTCGACCCGGAGCTTGATGACGTGGCCGTCCTCGAGCTGCACCAGGAACGGCACGTCGGTGGTGGCGACGCACCCGGGGTACTCCCACCACGCGCCGAGCGCGACCTGCGGGCTGCCCTCGAGCCCGGACGAGTCGTTGATCAGCGTGCAGTCGGACGTGTAGTAGTCGTCCTGAGCGAACGTCACGTCGTCCGGGATCTCGGTGAGCTCGTCGTAGCTCTTCTCGAGGAACGGGGCGGCGCCGACGCACGACGGGCCGCTCGACCCGCCGTTCAGCCGGAGGATGAACCGACGGGCGGCGAGGTGCCACTCCATCGACTCCATCGCCGCCTCGTCGTCGATCTCGACCTTCTGCGCGCCGTCCTCGGTGAACCGCAGGTAGGTCCACGGGCTGGACGTCTCGTTCCCGAACCCGCCGGCCGTCGCGTCGACGAACGTGACGAAGTCGGCGCCATCGATCGTGTCCGACACCTCTGCGTCGACGACCGTGTCCTGGAACGACAGATCACTGATCATCTCGTCGAGGCACGCGACCTCGGCCGGCTCCTCGCACACCGCGGGCAGCGTCGGCTCGGACGTCCCGCCGCCGTCATCGTCATCGTCGTCACCGCCGGTGGAGGGGCCGTCGGACGTGCCCGAGCACCCGGCAGCGAACGCAACGAGCAGGACGAGCGTGCGCCCGATGTGGTAACCAGAACAACATGCCGTCATTCGCGCTCCTCCTTCTGTCCGTCCGTTATACCGCCGCCGCGGGCCTCTCGGTGGACCCGACCCACCCGCCGACGATCGAGGCATGGTATCCGAACGGCGGTGTGCGGCTCCGGTTCCCCGGGGTCGACGTCCCGCTCGACAGCGTGGGCGCCGCCCTGATCACCGGCCGCCGGGATCGGCCGATCCCGGACGCGCTCCGGGCGGCGGGGCGACCGATCGGCCCGTGGAACTTCGTCGTCCCGGTCGAGCCCGGCGACGACGCGTTGGCGCTCGCGCTGCGGTGGGCGGCGGACCCCGCGGTGAAGGCGGCGATCCCGGACCTCCTGCTCCGGCACACCTCGACCGCGGTGTTCGACGATCCGGAGTACGGCGGCCAGTGGTACCTCGAAGAGCTGGGGATGGACGCGCTGTACGACCTGTCGCTCGGCGACCCGTCGGTGCGCCTCGCCGTGGTCGACTCGGCGATCGACATCGGCCACCCCGACCTCGCGGACGGGGTGGTGGCGCCGCTCGACGTGATCGACGGCGACGAAGACCCCACCCCGGACCTCGACTGCACCGGCACCGGGTGCATCGACGAGCACGGCACCGCGGTGTCCGGGATCGCCGCCGCCCGCGCGAACAACGGCGTGGGGCTCGTCGGGATGTGCCCCGCGTGCTCGCTCGTCCCGGTGCGGATGATCGGCGAGCTCACCACGCTGTCGCAGGACGTGGCGGCGTTCCAGCACCTGATCGACGTGGACGCCGCGGTGGTCAACAACTCGTGGGGGTACGTCGACCCGATCCCGGCCCCGCAGGCCCTCGAGGACATCGTGCTCGACGTGGCCCGCGACAACCGCGGCGGGCTCGGGGCGGTGGTCGTGTTCGCCGCGGGCAACGACGACCGCGTGCTGCTCGACGTCGAGCTCCAATCGCTCCCGGACGTGATCTGCGTCTCGGCGACCGACCGGTACGGCCTCCCGACGAACTACACGAACTCGGGCGACTCGGTCGACCTCGCGGCACCGTCGGCCACGGTCAGCCTCGCCCCGGGCGGCGGGATCACCACCACGTTCGGCGGGACCTCGGCGGCCGCTCCGGTGGTGGCCGGGCTCGCAGGCTGGGTGCTGTCGGTCCAACCGGCGCTGTCGGCGGCCGAGGTCCGCCAGCTGATGGTCGACACCGCGCACGAGTCGAGCCAGGTCACGTTCGACGCGAACGGGCACCACCCGGTGTACGGGTACGGCGAGCTCGATCCGGTCGCGCTCCTCGCGTATCTGTACGGAGGCCCGCCGACCGGCACCGACACCGGGCCGACGTTCCACGACGCCGTGATCGAGGGCGAGCCGCCGGCCGGGTGCGGGTGCACGTCGGGCGGCGGTCCGGGGGGGCCCGTCCCGGTGTGGCTCGCGACCGCGGCGGCGGCGCTCGCCGGGCGGAGGCGGCGGTGCTGACGCTGTGGCTCGCGGGGTGCCTGCCGGATCTGCGCGGCAAGAACTACGAGCCGTACGACTCGGCGGACGAGGCGCGCGGCCCGAAGCTGACCGCCGAGCCCGACGGCGACGGGATCACCCGGGTGACGGTCGACGCGACCAGCGCGACGAACTGGGTGTACGTCGACCTGGACGACGACGCGGCCGAGGTCGAGGCCGAGGCCGCCGGGTGGGACCTGATGCTCTCCCGCCAGCGGATCGCGGTGAACGGCGGGGTGTCGGGCGACGGCGGGGTCGAGGTCGCGGTGGTCGACGCCGACCGGCTCGAGGACGTGACCGTCGCCCCGACCACCGGGTACGTCGCCGATCTCGCGGACGACGACGACGAGAACGGCGAGCCGGAGTACACGTTCGACCTGTGGTTCGCCTACGACGACCGGACGCACGTGCTGACGCCGGAGCCCCTGGTGTTCGTCGTCGCGACGACCGACGCGGCCCACGTGGCGATCGAGATCGTGGGGTACTACGACGAAGCTGGGACGTCGGGCTACCTCCAATTCCGTTGGAAGCTGCTGTAGCCCTGCCCCCCGGACCGGCCCCAGACCCATGGCGAAGCACAAGACCCCTCCCCCGAGCGCAGACGACGACGACGAGGACGAC
>JBEBJW010000795.1:0-4133 GCA_040079715.1 Myxococcota bacterium
CGCCGCGAGCAGCGCGAGGCCGATCCACAGCCACGCCGCCCGGACCCAGGTGGCCGCGACGCAGGCCGTCGCCGCCGCCGCGACCGTCGCCGCCAGCGCCAGCCGGAGCCGTTCGGTCCGGGACGGTGCGGGCGCGGTCGACGACCACGCCGCCACCGCGACCATCGGCCACAACGCCGCGGCGAACGCGGCCATCGCCGCCGCGTGGCCGTGGAGGTTGCCGTACCCGCCGACGAGCCGGGGCCAACCGTGGAGCACGTGGTCCGCCGGCTGCCCGGCGACGAGGTACCCGAGCGAGGCCGTCGCCGCGAGCCCGGCCGCCGCGATCCACGCCCGCGGCACCTCGGCCCTCGGGACCGGCCACGCGTGGAGCGCGAGCAGCCAAAGCGCCGGGCTGACCAGGTGCAGCCCGTACCGCGCCGCGTCGAACGGAGTGACCGCGCGGAGCGCGCCGATCCCGACCGCCGCCGCCCACAGGGTCAGCGGGGCCCGCCACGGGTGATGGAGCGCGGACCGCCACCGCAGGGCCACCGCCGCGACCAGCACCGCCGCGATCAGCGCCTGGCCGAACTGGGGGACGGACACCGGGCCGACCGTCCACCGCCAGCCGGCGTCGAGCGCGATCCGCGCCGGGACCACCGCCACCACCACCGCCGTCCCGAGCCGCTCCCACCGCACCGGCGCATCGTGCCATACCGGGCGACCCGTCCGCCCGACCGGCCTGGTGGCGGATCGCGGCCCGGCGGGCGACGCTGCCCGCGTGCAGACGGTCGATCTCCTCGGGTGCCCGGTCGGCGTCGCCACCCACGACGGGTGGGTCGAGGCGCTGGCGGCCAACGTCGCGAGCGGCGCGCCTCACCACCACGTCTCGCTGAACGCGGCGAAGTGGGTGGCGATGCGGGAGGACCGATCGCTGCGGCGCGCGGTCCGCGCGGCGACGTCGGTAGCGGCCGACGGGGCGTCGATCGTGCTCGCGTCGCGGTGGCTCGGCCACCCGGTGCCGGCGCGGGTCACCGGCTGCGATCTGGCCCTCGCGTTGATGGCACTCGCCCCGGCCCGCGGGTGGCGGGTGTACCTGCTCGGGGCGACGCCGCCGGTCGCGACGGAGGTCGCGCGGCGGGTGCGGGCGGACGGCGTGGCGGTGGTCGGCGCCCGCCACGGGTTCTTCGGCCCGGACGACGAGCCGGCGGTCGCGCGGGCGATCGCCGACGCCCGGCCGGACCTGGTGCTGGTCGCGCTCGGGACGCCGCGGGCCGAGCTGTTCTGCTGGCGGTGGGTCGAGGCGCCGCTCGCGATGGGGGTCGGCGGGACGTTCGACGTGATCGCGGGGACAGCGCGGCGCGCGCCGGACGCGGTCGGTCGCGCGGGGCTCGAGTGGGCCTGGCGGTTCGCCCACCAGCCGCGGACCCGGTTCCGCCGCGCGATCGTCGACCCGGCGCGGTTCGCGGCCGCGGTCGCCGCCGGGGCGCGCCTGCCCGCGGGCTGAGCGCACGTGAGTCCGTTGGTCGCGGGACGCCGTCGGGTCCGGGTCGGTCGCGACCGCGGCGTCACGCGGGCGGTTCGACGGGACGCCACCCGGAGCTCCCCGCCGCCGGACGACGGGCGGATCCCCACCGGCCGGGCCCCAGCTCGGCTGCGAGGCCCGGGGTGGTGCCACCCCGCACGCCGACCTGTGGCGGACCGCACACCCAGTCCCGTCGATCGCGCCCCCGACGCCGTCGGTAGGTGGCACGGACCGTGCTCGGGGCGGCGCCGAGGAGGGACCGTGGGTTGGCTCGCGCTGACGCAGGCGTTCGACGAGGCGGTGGACCGGTGGGACGGGCGGGTCGGTCCGCCGAGCCCGGAGAACCGGAAGACCGCGTCGATCCCGGTGTTCCGGAACGCGTTCGTCGAGCGGTTCCTCGCCCGGTCCCATCCGATCCTGCCCGGGGTGTGGTTCGGCCCGCCGATCGTCGCCGGGCTCGCGATCGGGATCCACGCGTCGCCGGCGTGGGGCCTGTCCCTGTTCGCGATCGGCCTGCTCGCCTGGACCCTGCTCGAGTACGTGCTGCACCGGTTCGTGTTCCATCACCGCCCGGGGTCCGCGCGGTCGGCGAAGATCCGGCAGTTCTTGATGCACGGGTACCACCACGAGTTCCCGAACGATCGGATGCGTCTGGTCGCGCCGCCGCTGATGAGCTGGCCGATCGCCGCGGCGGTCGCCCTCGGGTACCGCCTCGTGCTCGGCCCGATCGGCTGGTGGCCCGCGTTCGCCGGCACGGCCGCCGGGTACCTCGCGTACGACTGGGTCCACTACTACACCCACCACTTCGTGCCCCAGTGGGCCCTCGGCAAGTACCTGCGTCGGATCCACCTGGTGCACCACCACGCGGACGCCGACAAGAACCACGGCATCTCGAGCCCGCTGTGGGACGTGGTGTTCGGCACGTACCGGGCGCGCTGACCGGCGCGGACGCCCGCCTCACCGACCGAGGCACCACATCCCGGCGATCAACAGCGCCATCCCACCGACGTGGATCGGCTTGATCGGGGTGCCGAGGGCCCACCACGCGATCAGCGCCGCCCAGATGAACGTCGACGCGTACACCGGGTACAGCACGGTGAGCGAGCCGCCCCGCTTGAACGCGCGGACGAACAGCACCATCACCGCGACGTAGCACGCGACCCCGCCGAGCAGCCGCGGGTTCAGCAGGTACGACGACACCCCGCCGGTCGCCGCGTCGGCCCCGGTCTTGTACAGGAACTGCCCGACCGCGCCGAGCAGCGCGGCGACGGCGAACAGGGCGATCGAGGCGAGCGGGGTCGAGGTCAACGGGCCCTCCCGCCCGGACCGTACCGCAGGTCGAGCGCCGCCGCCCGCGGGACGACCTCCGGTGTCCGTGGTCACCGCCGACCGCAAGAGATCGTGCGGTCAGCGCGCGCGATCTTTCGGTTCTCGGTCCGAGTTAATGTCGATACGCCGACAATTCGACGGCACGTCCGTTGCTTGACGTCCCCGCGGGAGGACAGAATGGACACGATGCTTCGGATCTCGGTCGTGGTGTGGCTCGCGGGTTGCGCCGGTGACACTGGCCCGACCGACACCACCCCGACCGACGGGGACGCCGACACCGACAGTGACACGGACAGCGACACGGACAGCGACACGGACAGCGACAGCGACGCGGACACCGACACCGACGCCGATGCAGACGCGGTGCTGTTGCCTGACGTGGCGGGTGTCACGTTCGTCGACGGCGTCGACAACCCGTACTTCCCGCTGCCGGTGGGCGCGACCTGGGTGTACGACGTGGCCAGCACCGGAGAGCACATCGAGGTGGAGGTGACCGCCGACACCCGCGTGATCAACGGGGTCACCGCAGTGGTGGTGCGAGACTCGGGGTACGTCGACGGGGAGCTGGAGGAGGACACCTTCGACTGGTTCGCTCAGGACTCCGATGGCAACGTGTGGTACCTCGGCGAGGACACCTGCGAGTACGAGGCGGGGGTGTGCGTCGACACGTTCGGCTCGTGGGAGTGGGGGGTGAACGGCGCGTTGCCGGGGATCGTGATGTGGGCGGATCCGACGGTGAACGGCCAGCGGTACTACCAGGAGTTCCTCGCGGGCGAAGCCGAGGACGTGGGCGAGGTGACCGGGCTCGGCGAGCCGGTCGACGTGCCCGCCGGCGCGTTCACCGACTGCGTGACCACCCACGACACCTCCACGGTGGACCTCACGATCAGCGAGGTCAAGCACTACTGCCGGGGGATCGGGCTCACGCTGACCGACGTGGAAGAAGGGTTGACCTCGTCCAGTCTGGTCCCGTGAGCCGGAGACGCGCGACGGAGGCGGCCCGCCTTCCGTGACATCGCCTGCGGTGCGGTCAACCGGAGGGCGCGATCCCGACCACCGCGAGCTCGCGGAACGACACCGTCTGCCCGCCGATCGCGCAGTCGAACGCAGCCGCGCCGTCGACGAACCGGACCTTGCTGAACACCCCGCGGCCCTTGCACCCGGTCAGGTCCGGGGCCGCGAGCACGAACAGCGCGTACGGCAGCCCCGCCCCCGCCTCTCCGCGGACCAGGTGCGCCGACGGCTCCGGTCCGACCCACCGGTCCGCCGCCGCCGCCGCGAGGATCCGGTCGGCGTGCTC